>DASSML010000377.1:0-4387 GCA_035688895.1 Gemmatimonadales bacterium | reverse complement strand
GACGCTGAATCTCCTGGGTTCGGCCGCCCGGCCCATTCCGCTCCCGGGAGGTACGCTCTACCGTCGCTCGGGGGAGCATCGCGTACTCGGCCGTGACCCAGCCCTCGCCGCTCCCCTTCTTGAACCCGGGAACGCCGGTCTCGACGCTGGCGGTGCAGTGCACCAGGGTGCCGCCCATGCGGATCAGACAGGAGCCCTCGGCGTAGGGGTTGGCGCTGCGCTCCAGCACGAGGGGACGGAGCTGGTGGTTGGTGCGGCCATCAGGTCGAGCCACGGAGTCGCTCCACAAGGGCTGAGGTCGAATATCCCGCGAGGAGCGGGACCCGGACGACCCGTCCGCCCCGCTCCTCTATCCAATCGGCACCGACGATCCGGTCCGGCGAGTAGTCCGCGCCTTTCACCAGCACATCCGGCGCGAGCGCCCGGATGAGCTCCAGGGGCGTGTCCTCATCGAACAAGACGACACAGTCCACCGCCTCGAGGCCGGCGACGACGCGCGCCCGGGCGTCCTGCCCGGCCACGGGCCGATCAGGACCCTTCGCCAGGCGACGGACCGAGGCGTCGGCGTTCACCCCCACCACCAGGGCGGCGCCTTCCCGCCGCGCGGCTTCGAGCAGCTCGACATGACCAGGGTGGAGCAGGTCGAAGACGCCGTTGGTGAAGACCACCGGCGCAGGCGCCGAGGCACGCCAGGCGACGGCCTGAGTCCGGTCACGCACCTTGCCCGCCGAACCGCTCACGGCGGCTCCCGTCCGAAGAGCGCCTTCAGCGCCGGCGGGGTCACGAACGTCGTCGCCATCACCATCAGGAGGACGGCACCGAACATCTCCTCGGTCAGCACGCCGGCCCGGCGCCCGATGTCCGCGAAGATCAGTCCCACCTCGCCGCGCGGCACCATCCCGACTCCGACGATCAGGCGTCGGAACCGCTCCCACGGTGCCGCCCAGCCGGCGGCCAGCTTGCCCACGATCGCGAGACCGGTGAGCACCGCCGCGACGGTGAGCGTTTCCCGGGCCGTCGCGCTCGCCGGGTTGAGGAGCGAGAGGTTGACCGACGAGCCGACGCTGACGAAGAAGATCGGCGTGAAGATCGAAGCCACCGGTCGCACCTCGTGCTCGATGGTGGCGAACTGGTTGGTGCCCGACAGGATGAGCCCCGCCGCGAAGCTGCCGATGATGAGCGCAGAGCCGGCCAGGTCGGCCAGCGCGGCGAGGGCAAGGGCGAAGGCCACCGCGAAGACCAGCAGGACATAGCGCACCCGCATCCGGACGACCAGATCGAACAGCCGGGGAACCGCGTAGCGGCCCACCAGCACAGCCATCACCAGGAATCCCGCCGCCACCGCCAGCTTCCACACCACTCCGCCGGGAGTGATGGACTCCCCGGAGGCCACTCCGGTCACCACGCTCAGGATCACCAGCCCCAGCACGTCGTCGATGACCGCGGCCCCGATGATGATACGGGCGGCCGGCGTGCTCATCCGCCCCAGATCGGCCAACACCCGAGCGGTGATGCCCACCGACGTCGCCGTGAGGGTCGCGCCCAGAAAGATCGCCGCCGTGCCCACGTCGCCGTCGATCGATGAATGGGGCGCGTAGCGCCAGTAGAGATATCCCAGGGCGAACGGCAGCACGACGCCGACGGTCGCCACCGAGAGCGCGGCGGCTCCGACCCGGAACATCTCGCGGAGGTCGGTCGCCAAGCCGATCTCGAATAACAGCAGGAGCACGCCCAGGTCGGCCAGAAAGCGAATCAGCTCCGCTTCCGTCCCTCCGGCGGGCATCACCCCGAGCACGCTGGAGCCCAGCAGCACTCCCGCCACCAGCTCGCCCAGAACGGCGGGCTGTCCGATCCGCTCGGCCAGCTCCCCCAGGAGCTTGGCCGTGATCAGGACGGCGGCGAGGACGAGAAGGAAATGCGCGACCGGAATGCTAGAGCGGCGCCTCGGCGCGCGGATGCAGGGGGAAGGCGTGCTTGAAGAACGGGAGGTCCACGCTGTCCTGGTACTCGGCCTGGATGGTGATCCGGCCCGGGTTCCCCTCCCGCTTGATGCCGAACGCTGGCGCTTGCCCCAGCAGGGAATCGGCGGTGGCCATGAGCCGCTGCTTGATCACGGCATCGGTGACCGAGGGCGCGAGGCTGGCCTGGAAGCGCATCGCGTCGAGCAGGCGATAGTAGCGAAGGTAGACTTCGCCGATATGCACGCCGTAGTACAGCGCTGAGACGAAAAGCAGCAGCGTCAGGAGACACCCGAGGTTGCTGCCACCCCGCCGGTCGATCACCATTGCGATTGGGCTCCCTCGACGATGTTGGTGACCAGCTTGTCCAGCGCCTTGGTTCGACCTTCGACTTCCCGTCCGGGCGGGTAATCGCCCTCCAGCAATAGCCCGCTGCGCTGCCAGAGCGGCTTGCCGGCGTGCTGGTCAAGAATCTCGACTGAGACGGTGATCTGCACCAGCCGCCGGGTGACGGTGGGAGTGTTTCCCTCCTGGCCCTGATAGGCGACCGGGAGGTCGGGCTCGTAGCGGGTGATGCTGCCGCGGACCACGGCGTCGGCCTGGTTCTCACTGGCCTGCCGCAGGCCGAGTCTGCCCTGCACCGCCTCGCGGACCCGGGTGTTGACCTCCGCCGTCAGGGTCGGCTCCGCGGTCTGATTGTCGAAGGGGAGCACCGCCACCGTCTTGATCGACGGTGGCAGACCGCCGCCGGCGAAGCCGTAGAGGCAGCCGCCGAGGGCGAGCAGACTAAGGCTTATGAGGAGCCCAGATATCCGGCGCAAAGTCCGCCCGCGCAGTGGAGAGAAAGGTGAGGTCGAGCCGGGCCGGCACGCTCGGCACCGTCAGACGAGCGGAGACCGGCGCACCCAGACTATCGAGAGTCGTCTCGGCCTTTCCGACCAGCTCCCCCGCCCGGCGCACCGTGGTGACCATGCGCTCCGGCCGGCCCGGTGTGCGGACATAGGCGATCGTGTCCGTCCCGTCGGCGTACTCCCAGGCGGTCATCCGCTCGTCGTGAAGGCCTCGCACCTCGGTGCCCGCGGCCGGCATGCGAGCGACCCCGAACATGGCCCACATGAGTGGATAGCTGGGCACCATCTTCTTGATCGCATCGGGCGGCTCGATCCAGAGCGGCGTGTCACCGACGACCGCTGCCGAAGACGCGCCCGATCCGAACGGCCCCGCTACGTCGAACCGCATGGAATCGGGTGGAGCGATCCGGGCGCTGCCTCGCCCGCCCGCGCTCGACTTTTCGTCCCGGAAGAGCCACTTGAACTTGTGGATGCGATGGTCCTTCGGCACCGTCGCCGCCACCCACTGGGCCACCTGTGCGGAGCTGACCGGCTGCGCGTCGGCGGGCACCACGCCGCCTGGAGCACTGTGGCAGCCGGCGAGCAACAGCACAAGATATCCGGCCTGGACCGGCCGGTCAAAGAAAAGGCGTTGCGCCACTAGAAGTTAGGCCCGATGAAGAAGGTGACGTAGCTGGGCTTCCGCTGATCCCGGTCCAGCGCGTACCCCCGGAAGCTATTGCCGCTGAAGCGGCGCCCCACGTCCAACCGGAGGACCGCCAAGGGTCCGAATGCCATGCGGAAGCTAATGCCGTAGCTGCCGATGTAGTCACGGGGGAAACCGGAGAAGGTGGCTTTCCCCACATCGGTGAAGAATGCCGCCTGGATCTCGGGGAACTGCATGTCGCCGAAGGGAGTGCCCAGGGTGAGGTGGGTGAGCACGGGGAATCGCAGCTCGTGGTTGAACATGTAGGCCTGGGTGCCGACGATGTATCCGAACAACGGGTACCCGCGCAGGGCGAGGCTCCCACCGATGTTGGTCCGGCGAGGCCGGTCGCCGCCGCTGTAGAACCCGTAGGCCCGAAGGGCCCAGGTGCTCCGCTGCCCCAGGCGGAGGTACTTCCGCCAGTCGCCGGTGATCAGGTAGCTGTCGAACCGGCTGTTGGTAAAGTCGGTCGAGAGCCCGGTGGTGATGCTGTAACGGCCGCCATCGATGGGGCCGGTGGGCACGTAGAGCGAGGCGTCGTGCACGTAGCTCAGGAAGTGCGACGCGATCCACCCGACCCGGCGGGGCTCATCGACCGGCAGGGTGAAGTCGGTCCGGTCGGAGTGCTCGAAGGTGGCGACGCCCTCGATCCGGCTGAAGCGGCTGATGGGGAAGCGGAGGAGCCCGAGTCCGCCGGCTGCCGTCTCCTGGTAGGCCACGACCCGGTCGCCCTCGAAGTTGCGCCCGGTGGTGCGGAACGCACCCACGCCCCAGTTGAGCCGGCGGGACTGATTCACGTAGACGGCATTGGCATTGATGTTGGCGACGATGCTGCCGAGCTGGCGGCCCTGGAACGAGCCGATGGAGGCGAAAAACTGGTTGTCCTCCAGCAG
>DASSML010000376.1:0-16091 GCA_035688895.1 Gemmatimonadales bacterium | reverse complement strand
GTTCGCTTCGCACCGTCGCCCACCGGGTACCTCCACGTCGGCGGCGCCCGCACCGCCCTGTTCAACTGGCTCTTTGCCCGCCACACCGGCGGTACCCTCGTCCTCCGGATCGAGGATACCGACCGCGAGCGCAGCACCGAGTCGCACACCCGTGTGATCCTCGATGGACTCGGCTGGCTGGGGATCACCTGCGACGAGGGCCCCTTCTTCCAGGGCGCCTATGGCGCCCGCCACCAGGCCGACGCCGAGCGTCTGTTGGAGGAAGGCAAGGCCTATCGCTGCTTCTGCACCCGGGAGGAGCTCGAGGCCCAACGCGCCCGCGCCGAGGCGGCCGGGCAGACCTTCCGCTATGACGGCCGCTGCGGCCGCCTGACCGCGGACGAGGTCGCGGCGCGAACCGCGGCGGGCGAGTCGTCCACCATCCGGTTCCGGGTCCCCGACGAGGAGCTCGCCTGGGAGGACGCGGTGCACGGCCGGATCAGCTTCCAGGGGCGCGACCTCGACGACTTCGTCATCCTGCGGAGCGACGACACGGCGATCTACAACCTGGCCGTCGTGAGCGACGACATCGCCATGGACATCAGCCACGTGATTCGCGGCGACGACCACATCTCCAACACGCCGAAGCAGATCGCGCTGTACCGCGGGCTGGGCCGGCCGCTGCCGGTGTTCGCCCACGTCCCGATGATCCTGGGGACCGACGGCAAGAAGCTGAGCAAGCGCCACGGCGCCACCGCCGTGGGCGACTACCAGGACCAGGGAATCCTGCCGCAGGCGATGCGGAACTTTCTCGCGCTGTTGGGTTGGTCCCCCGGGGAAGACCGCGAGATCATGCCGGAAGACGAGATGATCCGGCTCTTTACCCTCGAGAGCATCCAGACGAAAGCCGCCGTCTTCGATTCGGCCAAGCTCGAGTGGATGAACGGGCAGTATCTCTCCGCCCTTCCGGCCGACGAGCTGCTCGAGCCGGTCCGACGGCGGCTCGCCCAGCTCGGCGTAAGCGACGGGGGTCGCGACCTCCGGCCCATCATCGACGCGGTGAAGGGCCGCTCCAGGACCATCCTCCAGGTGGCCGAACGGGTGGCCGTGCGGCTCGATCCGTCGCGCTCGGCACTCGATGACAAGGGCGAGGCGCTCATGAAGAAGATGGGCCCCGCCTTCCACGCCAACCTCGGGTTCGTCATCGAAGGGCTGGCCGCGATTTCCCCCGACCAGTGGCTGGCCGAGCCGATTCTCGACGCGCTCAAGGCGCTGGCGGAGGTACGCGGCCTGAAGCTCGGCGACGTCATGCAGCCGGTCCGGGTGGCGCTGACCGGATCCACGGTGTCCGAGCCGGTGAACGAGCTCCTGGCGGTCGTGGGACGCGAGCGGAGCCTGGCGCGTCTCCGAGAGGTGGCGTCCCCGCGCAGCGAGCCCGGGGCCGCGTGATCCGCAAGTCCGCGGCGCTGACCATTGTGGTCGGCCTCGCGGCGTGCAGCGGCAATCCGTCCCCGACTCCGCCGCGCCCGGCGCCTAAGCCCGCGCCGGCCGCACCACCCGCCGTTGCCCTGCCAACCCCGGCCCCCCCGCCTCCACCGCGCGCCGCCGTTCGTCTGGCCTTCACCGGCGACATCAACCTGGGCACGCTCACGCTGCCGGGCGGTGTGCCCCCGGACAGCGGCCGCGGACTGCTCGACCAGGCCACGCCGGCGCTTCACGGGGATCTCGTGGTCGGCAACTTCGAGGGCGTCCTCGGCGACAGCGGCACCACCTACAAGTGCAGCACCGAGGGCCGCCGGGTCACACCGGCCGATACCATCGCCCCACCGCCGGACACGGCGCCGCGGCGGCCCTCCCGAGCCAAGCGACGCGCTCGTCCCGAGCCGCCCAAGATGTGCTACGCCTTTCTCACCCCGCCCTGGCTCGCGCCCCGGCTGCGGGACGCCGGCTTCACCCATCTCAACCTGGCCAACAACCATGCCGGCGACTTCGGTCCCGATGCGCGCGATTCCTCCGCCGCCGCGCTGCGCGCGCTCGGGTTCCGGACCTACGGCCCGCTGGGCGAGATCGCGATCGACACCGTGCGCCGCGGCGACAGCGTCACCACTGTCGGCCTGGTTGGATTCACCACCTATCCGTTCGCCTACGACCTGCTCGACATCCCGCGGAGCGTCGCGGTGGTGGATTCGGTGCGCCGTATGGTGGACCTTCTGGTAGTCACCTTCCACGGGGGTGCCGAGGGGACCCGTGCGGTTCACGTCCCCTGGGTGGCGGAGTCGCTGGGCCAGGAACCCCGGGGCGAGCTGCGAGCCTGGGCCCACGCCGTGGTGGACGCCGGCGCCGACGCGGTGGTCGGGCACGGCCCGCACGTCCTGCGCGGGATCGAGCTCTATCGCGGACGGCCGATCGCCTATTCGCTGGGGAATTTTCTGACCTACCGCGGGTTCAACCTCTCCGGCCCGCTCGGCGTGACCGGCGTGCTGCAGCTCGAGCTCGCCCCGGGCGGGGGACTCCGGCGCGCCCGCCTGGTGCCGATGGTGCAACGACCGGGCGAGGGGCTGGCGCCGGACCCCGGCGGCGCCGCACTCGATCTGGTCCGTCAGCTCTCGGCCGAGGACTTTCCCGGCACCGGCGCGAGGGTCACCGAGAACGGGGCCATCCTCCCCCCCGATGGAGACTAAGGTCGCGCTTGCCCCCCGGGGCTCATACCCCTAAAGATTCTGCATGACGAACGAGTCCGACGACCTCGAGTCCGGCGGCGGCACCCCCACCCCGGCGGCCATTGCCGCGACCGAGAACCCGGTGCAGCTCACGGTCGGACTGGTCGAGGATGACCGGATCCCCGAGGGGATGATCTGCATGGGGAGCTATCGCAACGGCCGGCTCATCGCCCGCTCGGTGATGCCCCCGGAGGCCTGGGACCAGATCACCCAGTACGGGATTTTCGACGAGCCGGTGCAGGTGGTGCTGGTCGCGCGCGCCGCACCTCCCGGTCTGCAGTGCCAGCTCTACGCCATGGTGCCGTTGCCGGAAGAGGAAGACGACGAGCCGGAGGAGCCGTGGGCGTCCAGCGTGCCCGGTGCGTCGTACGAAGCGTCGGTGGAGGGCAGCGAGGAGGACGAGAGCGAGCCGCGGGTGGCGCCGATCCCGTTGGGTCACATCGTCCGCTACGAGCGGGACCGGGTACACCCGGACAGCCTGCCGCTCGAGGCGGTAGACGTGCTCCGGAAGATCATCGACGGCGATACCTCGGAGGTGGTGGATCGCGCGCTCGCCGACCTGCTAGGGCTTTGAAGGCCCCAACGCCTCACACCATCACGCCGACCCGAAACCGCCAGATCCGCTCCAGCAGCCCGTCCAGCAAGCCGTCGTTCCCGAACACCTCGACCGCCTCCGCCGTGGCCGCACCGTCCGCCCCCCAGAGCGCTACGCGCTTGAGCTCGCCATCGAGGTCGGCCTGCACGAAGACCCGGTTCTCCCGGCTGTAGACCGTCGGCAGCAGGCCCGTCAGCTCGCCCGTCACCCCGTTGGCACCCGGTCCGCCGATGGTAATCGTGGGGTTCAAGTGGAACGTGCGGTGCTCCAGATACCAGTCGTCGGCGACGACGATGGCCCGCCGATAGGCGTGCCCGGCGCCGCGTCGGTCGATCTCGGCCTTGAGCCGGTTCGCCAGCGGGCGATCCCGGTCCTCCGCGCTCGGGGACGTCCCGATCACCAGTACCACCGTCTCCTCGGGATCGACCAGCTTCATGCCTGCTCCACTGTGGGTCACGGGGTCGCGGGCTCCGCGGGCGGCGGCGCGGTGTGCTGGTTCTGCTCGAACTCCCGCTCCCGCTCCTTCCTGGCCCGGATGTCCCGGATGATCTGCTTGAACTCCTCGAGATTCTGCGCCCGCTGCGCGGCTTGCTGCAGGTCCGCCCGCATTTCCATCAGGTGGTTGTACGCGTGATTCTGATCGATGTTCCCCGCCGGAATCGGCAGCAGGGCCAGCACCACGGCCGGGATCTTGAGTCCCGCGACGTAGATGCTCGAGGAGTCGAGTCCGAATTTCTTGCCTCCGACCTCGGTGGTCCAGCTGGGGAGGCCCACCGATCGGGCCGAAGGATCGGCCGCGATCGAATCGAGATACGCCTGGACGATCGCGGTGACCGCGCTGTCCACCAGCTCGGTGTGCCGCTTCCGGCTGAGTCGGCTGGCCAGCTCTTTCGGCGGCAGTGGGAGCGGACGGACCCAGAGTCGGCCATCGGCCAGCTCGGGACCGATTCGCTCGATCAGCGCGGGACGGCGCGGCGCCGGCGCACTGGTGCCGGTGTCGACGGCCACGGGCGGCGGCGGCGCCTGCCGGACGACGTCCGGCGGCGGTGGCACGGCGCGGCGTGGCGGGCGCAGCACCCGTCGCTCCACCCCCGGGCCGACGTTCCGACCCGACTGCCCCGCGCGAAACTTCCCCGGGTGGTAGCGCATCTCCACCGCCTCCGGGCCCTGTGCCAGCGGCGCGAGCACGATCAGCTGGGGGGCGCGGTGGGGCAGCTCCGGGAGGCGAGGCTCGAGGGTGAACAGCGCCACCAACACGGCATGCGCCGCCACGCTGACTCCGATCGCGAGCCAGTGACGCCGGCGCTGGCGAGGAAGCCCGGAGAGATCAAGCGGTCGAGGCAAGGGCGCTCCGCCCCGCCGGCGCCAGAATCCGTCCCAACCGCCCCGCCGCCTCCCGCAGGCGCTCGGGCCCGACCGTGAGGGCGATGCGGAAGAAGCCTTCGCCTCCCGGGCCGAAGCCGCTGCCAGGCAGCACCACGGTGCCGGTCTCCTCCAGCGCGCGCCGCGCGAATTCCGCCGAGGGCAGCTCCGGGGGGAGCACCACCCAGAGGTACATGGCCGCCTTGGGCGACTCGACGGTGAACCCGGCTTCGCGGAGCGCCGCCACCGCCGCGTCGCGGCGCCGCTCCAGCTCGGCCCGGATCGGCTCGACCAAGGCTTCGGCCTGATCCAACGCCGCGACCCCGGCTCGCTGCACTGCGAGGAACGGTCCGGTGTCGGTGTAGGATTTGACCCGGGTGAGCGCGCCGACCAGCTCCGGCCGCCCGACCACGAAACCGATGCGCCAGCCGGTCATCGAAAAGCTCTTGGAGAGCGAGAAGAACTCCAGCGCCACCTCGCGCGCGCCCGACACTTCGAAGATGCTCGGCGCCCGATATCCGTCGAAGGTGAGGTCGCAATACGCGTTGTCGTAGGCGAGCAGGATCCCGTAGCGCCGACAGACGGCCACGGTACGCTCGAGGTACTCCGGCGTCGCCACCGCCGCGGTCGGATTGTTGGGGTAATTGAGGAACACCAGCTTGGCCCGGCGCAGGACCGCCTCCGGCACCTGCTCCAGCTCGAGCAGGAACCGGTTTTCGGGCCGGAGCGGCACCACGTGGGGCTCGGCGCCGGCCAGAATGGAGCCTCCGATGTAGGCCTGATAGCCGGGCTCCGGGATGATGGTCGCGTCGCCCGGGTTCACCACCGCGAAGGGCAGGTGCGACAAGCCTTCCTTCGATCCGATCAGGGGGAGCGTCTCGGTGGTCGGGTCGAAGCGAAAGCCGAAGCGCCGCTCCACCCAGCGCACCGCGGCCTGGCGGAATGCGGGCAGCCCCTGCTGGAAACCGTACTTGCTGTAGGCGGGGTCGGCCAGAGCCTCGGTCATCGCCTCGACCGCGACGGTCGGCGGCGGGGTGTCGTTGTCCCCCGCGCCCAGGTCGATCACGTCCACACCGCGCTCGATCAGCCGGCGCTTGAGCGCCGGAATCTCGGCCAGAGGGTACCCGGGGAGCGCCTTGAGACGTTGGCTGAACTCGATGCTCATATCTCGCTATTCCGCACTGGGTTAGAAAGTACGCCAACGCCTGGAATCTCGACCTCGACCCGGTCCCCTTCCTGCAGCGGCGCGGTGCCCGCCGGGGTCCCCGTGGCGATCAGGTCGCCGGGCTCCAGCGTCATGATACCGCTGATATACGCCACCAGGGTCGGAATTGAGAACTGCATGGCCGAGGACCGGCCCCGTTGCCGCTCGACCCCGTTCACCCGGCAGATCACCTCGAGGTCGCGCCAGTCGAGGTCGGTGGCCACCCGGGGACCGACGGGACAGAAGGTGTCGAACCCCTTGGCGCGTCCCCACTGCCCGTCCCTTTTCTGCAGGTCGCGGCAGGTGACGTCATTGAGGCAGGTGAATCCGGCGATGGCGCCCTCGGCCTCGTCCACCGAGACGCGGTGCGCCCGCCGCCCGATCACCACGCCGATCTCGGCTTCGAACTCTATCCGTTGGGAGACGCGCGGCAGCCGGATGGTGTCACCGGTGCCGATGAGGGAGCTGGGCGGCTTGAAGAACAGCAGCGGCTCCGCCGGGACCTCGTTCCCCAGCTCGCGGGCGTGCTCCACGTAATTTCGCCCGACGGCCACGATCTTCGACGGCGCGACCGGAATCACACGGCCGCCCCGAAGCCATGCCGGGCGAAGAAGTCCTCACACCGCGTCCGCACCTGGGCCCAGCTGCCGACGACGCGCTCGGCTCTCGGCAGCCCACCCAGCAGGAGCGGCCCGTACCGCTTGGTGACCACCCGGCTGTCCAGCAGCACCACCACCCCCACGTCGGTCCGGCTTCGGATCAACCGTCCGAAGCCCTGCTTGAGCTTGAGCGCGGCGTGGGGCAGCAGATAGTGCACGAACCCGTCGAGGCCCTCTTCCGCCAACCGCTCCAATCGCGCGGCCGTCAGCGGCTCCGACGGCACCTTGAAAGGTAGCTTGTTGAGCACCAGGGCGCGGAGCGCGCGCCCGGGCACGTCGACCCCTTCCCAGAACGAATCGGTGCCCAGCAGAATCGCATTCTCGGCGGCGCGAAAGCGTCGCAGGAGGACATCGCGCGGCGCCTCGCCCTGCACCAGAAGCGGCCAGCGGGCGCCCAGGACGCCGCGCAGCTCCGCCGCCGCGCGCCGGAGCGATGCATGGCTGGTAAAGAGCACGAACATCCCGCCGTCGGCGGCGAACGCCAGGTCGGAGACCACCTGCACCACCGCGGCCCCGTGGGCCGTCTCGTCCTCCCGGGGCTCCGGCAGATTGTTCGGGATGCCGAAGACGCACTGCGAGGGGTAGTCGAACGGCGAGGCGAATACCTCGCGCACCCGGACCGGGGAATCGTCGCCCGCCAAGCCGAGCCTGCTCTCCAGGAAACCGAAGTCGCCGCCGGCGGCCAGCGTCGCACTGGTGAGTACCACCGTGTTGAGCCGGTCGAACAGCAGCTTGCGGAGAATGGGTGCGAGATCGAGCGGCACCGCCGAGAGCTGGATGTGACCGCCGCGCGCGGTGCGCTCCATCCAGCGGACCGTCGGTGCGCCGCCCCCCACCGGGCGCAGGCTCCGGTTGAGGCCATCGGCGATGCCGTCGAGCCGACGCATCACACCCCGGAGCTCCTGGAGCAGCTGCCCGCGCCGCTCGGTCTCCTCGGCCTGGGCCAGCCGGTCGGCGATCCCCTCGAGCATCTCCCGCACCGCGCGAAACGCCCCTAGAGCGGCATCGAGCTCGAAGCCAAGGCCCTGGTCCCAGACCGGGTCGGTCGCGAAATCGTCGCTCAGCCGCAGCTGAGTCGTCTGGTCCGCTTCGAGCCGATCGGAGAGCCGCAGGAAGAGCGCGTCGGTCGCCCGGCGGGCGTCGGCGATCGCGGGAAGCAAACGCTCGCGGAGCAGATCGAGACTGGCGCGACTGAGCAGATCGGTCCTTCCGGCCAGCTCGTGCGCCAGCGTCGGCGCCAGGCCACGGCCATTCCGCTCGAACCGGTTGAGCAGCCGGCGGACCGCCCGGCTGGTGACCTGGAGCCCGAGGTGGGTGGCGGCGACCTCCTCGAGGTGGTGCCCCTCGTCCAGGATGAGGCGGCGGTAGGGCGGCAGCACCGCGGCCTCTTCCCAGTTGTCCTGGGCCTGGCGCACCGACAGGTCCGCCGCCAGCAGGTGGTGGTTCACCACGACCACATCGGCCTCCGCGGCCTTGCGTCGGGCGCGGAAGAGGAAGCAGCGGTCGAAGTGGGGACACTTGAGCCGAGTGCACAGGTCGGGCTCTGCGCTCACTTCGTCCCAGACCTCCGGACTCGGCGTCACCGGCAGATCGCTGAGGGTGCCGTCGGCCGTGTGGCCGGCCCACTCCCCGATGCCGAGCAGCTCGTCCAGCTTGTCCTGCTCCAGGAGCGTCCGCTGGGAGCCCACGGCCTGGTGCAGGCGGGCGAGGCAGAGATAGTTCCGCCACCCCTTGAGCAGGGCGAAGGTCGGCGCATACTCGTCGTCCCCCAGCGCCTGGCGCAGGAGCGGCAGGTCCTTCCCCACGAGCTGCTCCTGGAGGTTGATGGTGTTGGTGCTCACCACCGTGCGCTCTCCGTTGGCGCGGGCCCATGCCAGCGCGGGCACCAGATACGCGAACGACTTCCCTACCCCGGTGCCCGCCTCCAGCAGCAGCACGCCGCCGTCGTTGTAGCCGTCGGCGACGTAGGCCGCCATGTCGCGCTGGCTGCGGCGGTCCTCGTACTGACCCAGGTGGCGGGCGACCGCGCCCCGCTCTCCCAACGTCTCGATCACCTCGAACGGGTCGATCGGCACCACCGCGCGGTCGTGCGGCACCTCGACCACGACGTAGAGCTCGGTAGCTCCATTGTCGATGATGCCGAAGCCGATACCACCGTCGTGCAGGCGAGCGGCGACGTCGAGGTCCGCGCCCGAGGGAGTCAGGTTGCCGCTGGGGTGGTTGTGCAGCAGCATCTCGCCCCGACAGGCGACGCCCGGCAGCGCCAGCACCATGCCGACGGTGCCCCGCGCCACCGCCCGGGCGCCCGTGATCACGCCGTCACGGTCCACCTGGGCCACGAACGACACTTCCCGGCCTCCCGCCGCGGCGATTTCCCCGGCGAGGTAGGCCCGGATGCCCGGGGCGATCCGTTCGCTCACGTCTTGAGCTCTTTCTTCTTGGCGGCGGGAAAGAGCACGTTGTTGAGGATGAGGCGGTAGCCCGGCGAGTGGGGGTGCAGGGACAGATCGGTGGGCGCATCGCCGATCTGGTGCTGAGGATCCTCCGGATCGTGGCCGCCGAAGAAGGTCCAGGTCCCCTGCCCCCGCTCGCCGTGGATGTACTTGACCCACGGGGCGCCCGGCTCGTCCGCCAGCACCGTGACGCTCGGCTTGAGGGTGTGCCGCGTGAAGCTGGTGGTGAGCCCGTAGAAGTCGGGGATTACCTGGCGGTGGTTCTGGACCAGCATGGTGGCCACCGGGTCGATCTTCGCGCTGAAGTTGAAGAGGGTGAACGAGCCCAGCGGCTGCCGTCGCTCGATCGAGTTGACCTGATGCCCGTCGATGTCGGAGTAGACCGGCACCGTAGGGCTGAGCTCGAGCGTGGCGTTCTGGAAGGCGAGCGCGTGCTCCCAGCGCATCCGGGCGCTCGCGTCCGGCGCCATCGGGGTGCCGTCTGCGTAGGAGGCGGCGATGTCCACCCCGTCGGCGGCCAAAGCGAGGTCGAGCGTCTCGGTGGCGGTGCACATCGCGAAGAGAAACCCTCCCCGCTCGACGTACTGGGCGATCGCCACCGCGACGGCCCGCTTCTCGGCCGGCACGTTGGAGAAGCCGAGCGACCGCGCCGTGGCGCGGTTGCGCTCCACCATGTCCACCAGCCAGGGGGCGCCGGCGTAGTTCAGGAAGAACTTGGAGTACTGGCCGGTGAAGTCCTCGTGGTGCAGATGGAGCCAGTCGTAGGCCTTGAGCCCCTGGCCGATCACCTGCGGGTCCCAGATCTTTTCGAACTTGATGCCGGCATAGTTGAGGGCCATCGTGACGGCGTCGTCCCAGGGCGCCGCGTTGGGCGGGGCGTACACCGCCACCTTGGGAGCCTTCTCCAGCGGCACCGCGTCCATGTTTCCGCCGGCGATCTCGCCCCGGATCTGCACCAGCGCCCCGTCGTCCAACGGCTCCGTGGAGATGCCGGCCAACGCGGCATCGCGGGTGGTGGCGGGGTCGGCTGGAAGGAGGAAGGAGCCGCCGCGATAGTTCAGGAACCACTCCGCCCGACCACCCCGCTCCAGCATTCGGAAGGCAAGGCCGTAGGCCTTGAGGTGATCACTCTGGGCATCGTCCATCGGGACGAGGAGCCAGGGCGGCGACCCGGTCCAGCGCGGGAGCCCGCCACGCCCGAGTGGTGAGAGCGCCAGCGCGCCGGCGCCGGCCCGGGCCAGGAACTCGCGCCGCCTCACGTCCGGGGCACCGCACCCCGGGCCTGATCGAGGAGCCGCCGGGCCTGCGGCACCAGGACGCTTCGGGGGTAGGTCAGGATGAGATGCTCCAGTTGGGCGATCCCGTCGGCGGTGCGCTGTCGCGCCAGGAGGAGCTCGCCCAAGGCCAGCTCGGCCGCGGGAGCGGTGGCGGGCGCTTCGGGCACCGCGGCGACCCGGAGGAGCCGCTCCGCCGCCGTGGTGTCGCCGGCCGAGGCCGCCAGCCGGCCGGCAAGCAGGTTGGCCTCCGCGCCGCCTTTGGCGGGCGGCAGATTCCCACCGACCCGCTCCAGCGCGGTCGTAGCCCGCGACGTGTCGCCCTGCTCCAGTGCGAGCATCGCGCGGCCGAGCTCGGGCAGCGTGTCGGCCTCGATGGGCTGCAGCAGCGCGAGCAGCGCGGTGCGGCGAGTGGCCTCGGCGCGGTCGCCGGCGAAGGGGCCGGCGAGCTTGAACGCGGCGAGGGCGCCGGCCACGTCGCCGCGGTAGAGGCGGAGCCAGCCATGGAGCGCGAGGCCGTCCACCGTGCTGTCGGAGCCAAGCACCGCCTGAGCGCGGTCGAGGTCACCCGTCTTCACGTAGCCCCGCACCAGGGCGCGCCGCAGGTCGGCCCGGTCGCCGGCATCGAGCGCGGGGCTCAGCTCGTCCAGACGGCGGGCGGCCTCGTCCAGCTTTCCCTCGCCCGCAAGGACCGTGATCAACGTGCTCGCGGCCCCGGGTGGAAGGTCGCCGGGACTCGCGGGCGAGTCGCCCACCTGGGCGAGGAGCCGCGACGCGGCGTCGCGATCTCCCGCGGCGCTATAGGCCTGCGCCGCCTCCAGACGGGCCCGCGCTGCAGCCGCGTCGTCGCTCCGGTCGGCGATCAGCTCCAGGGCACGAGCCCGCGCTCGAAGCGCCTCGGGTCGCCGGGGGGAACCGAGCTGCTCGACGAAGCTGCGCAGCGCGCCCAGCGCCTGGGGCTTGTCGTCCGGGAGCGCATGCTCGAGGCGGGCCAGACCATCGCCGGGGCGGCCCCATTCCGCCAGCAGCTCGGCCTCGAGCCGACGAGCCGAAAAACTCTCATCGTCCGCGATGATCCCGAGCACCTCGTCGCGAAGCCGCTCCGGTGTCGGTGCCAAGGCGTTGACCGCCACCTCGTGGTAGCCCGGCAGCCGCCGGATCGTGGCGAGCCACTCCCGTGATGCCGTCACGAAGTCACCGTCGGCCCCGGCCAGCTGGGCCATCTCGGCCGCGAGCGCATCGGGGCGCCCGAGACGCTGGCGCCCGAGTCGGAACGCCTCGAGCGCCCCCGGACGGTCGCGCCGGCTCAGCGCTGCCGCCCCCCACTCGCGGTAGGGCGTCTCGTCCCCCGGTGCGGCCGACGCCCACCGCTCGGCCGTAGCGCGGATGCTGTCGGGCTGATCCGCCGAGGCCCAGGCCCGCAGCGCCACGCCGTATATGCCAGGGTTCTTGGAGTCCGCGGCGAGCGCGGCCCGCACCTCAGGCAGAATCGCGGCGGTCTGGTTGAGCGGGAGGAGTACCCGCTCCAGGCCCAGCAGGGCGGCGAGGTCGGCGGGACGGCTGGCGAGGACGGTGCGATAGACCGTGGCGGCTCCGGCGTAATCACCGCGCCGCTCGAGCTCGAAGCCCCGCGGGATGCCGCTCTGCTGGGCCATGGCGGGCGACGCCAGCAGCGTGAGCGCCAGGGTCAGTGCCGTCAGGCGGGCTCGCGTCACTGTCCGGCCTCCACCGGCTGGGAGAGGCGGCGGAAGTAGTCCACCACCAGGCGCCGCTCTTCCGGAGAGAGCTGCTGCAGCTCCTCCCAGCTCGGGACCCGGAGCTCCTGCCCGTCACCCTGGAGCCGAGCGCGAAGCGCCGGCGGCAGGTGAATGCTGTCGTCGGTGGCGGTGGTGCTCTGGCGTTCCTTCTTCTCGTCCTCCTCACGGCCCTGCAAGGTGCGACCGGCGTCCAGCATGCGACGGAAGAGCCGCTCCTGGCGCTCCACGATCTGACGATCCAGCCGACCGTTCTCGAGCCGGCGTGCCAGGTCCTCCGCCTCGTCGCCCAGCTCGGCGGCGCCGGGGATGTCGCCCTGGCCCTTCATCCGCTTCAGCTCCTCGGCGAGCGCGCGCTGGCGGGCGCCCAGCTGACTGAGCTGCTGCTGAATGGCGCCGGAGCCGGCCATCGGCAGCAGGCCCGCGGCCTCCTTTCCCAGACCGCCCTGCTGCTGGGCCAGCTTTGCCATCTGCTCCATCGCCTCGGCGAGCCCGGATCCCGATTCGGCCCCCGACACCTCGCCGCGCGACCGGAGCAGCTGGTAGGCCGCCGCATTGAGCGCATCGACCGCGCCACCCGCCTGCTCGGCCGCCTCGCGCGGATTCGATGCGGCGGAGGAGATGGCCTCGCGGGTCCGCTGCATCTGCTCCTGCGCGCTCCCGAGCGCCTGCCCGATCTGGGGCGAGACCAGCGCGTTCTTGCCGGCAGCCTGGCGCACCTGATCGAGCAGCCGCTGCACGCCTTCCTCGATGGCCCCCTGCTCGGACCGAAGCGCCGGACTCGGATCGTCCCCGGACTTGAGCGCGTCCTGCACCCCGAGCTGCCGCTCCGCCAAACGGCCGGTCTCCGCGAGCGCCTGGTCGATCTCGCGGCTGACTTCGTCTCGCCAGTCCTGCTGCATCCCCCGGCGCTCCTGCTGCAGCTGGTCGCCCAGCGGCTCCAGCTGCTGTGCGGCGCGCTCGCCCTGCTGCCGAGCCTCCGAGCGCTTGCCCTGCTGCGCGGCGCCCGCCGCCTGACGCATCTGCCCCGACGCGCGCTGGGCCTGGCTGCCGGCCGACTCGAGGCGGGCCTGCCGGGCGCTGTCGCCGACCCCTGTGGCCAGTCGGTCGAGCGCGCGGCTCAGCGAATCCGCCCGCGTGGCCAGCGCCTTTTCCGCCGCGGCGGCCGCCGCGCTGTCGCCGGCGGGGATCTGCTGGTTCCATTGCCGCTGGTCCTGGGCCAGGTCCTTGGCCTCCTGGCTGAGGTTGCTGAGGTCGCCCTCCAACGCAGCTCGCTGGAACAGCTCGCGGCTCCGCTCCAGCGCTTCCCGCAGCTCGCGCTGGGCCTCGGCCAGACGCTCGAGCGCATCCTTGGCCTGCTCCGGATCGAGGTCCTTGAGCGCCTGCTGCAGGGCCGCGAGGCGGTCGCGCAGCTCGGGCGTGAGCGCGCGATCGATCTGGTCTCGGATCTCCTGCAGCTGCCGCTGCCACGACGTGTCGGTCACCCCGGCGGCCTCGGCGCTTTTCCGCAGCGCCTCGAGTGATTGCTTCAACTCGTCAGCCTGGCGCAGCAGGTCCTGCTGGCTCTGCGCAACCGCCTCGGCCCGCTTGGACTGCTCGAACGAGAGCGACTCGCCCGGCCGGTCGCCTCCCCGCGGGTCGCGTGGCCGCTCCTGCGCCAGATCCTCGGTCTGACGCTCCAGTCGCCGGCTCGCTTCGGTGACGGAGTCGATGCGGCCCGCGATATCCTCCGTCGCCGCCCGCTGCGCCGCCCGAACCTCGCTCATGGTCGGGAGACGCAGCACGTATTCGCGCGACCGACCGACCTGGCCGCCCGGCGTGTTGTCCCTTGCGACAGCGACATATCGCACGGTGTCCCCCGGCAGGAGGCCGCGCCGGTTGAGGTCGAGGGTGTAGGTGAGGATCGCCCGGTCGGGTGCCTCGGGAGGCACGGCGAGGCGCTCGCGGTGGGACGAATCGACCACCCCCAGGCGGCTGATGCGGCGGCTCTCGATCTCGACGCTGGTGATCCCGTGGTCGTCCTGCGCATCCACTACCAGTCCGACCTTGAGGCTGAGCGGCGCGACGGTGTCGGCGCCCGGCACGGGAACCTCCACGACCGGTGCGCTGTCGGCGACGAGCCGGATCGGAAGCCGGACCGTGTCGCCGGCCAACGGAGCGCGGTTGGCGGTGGTGAGGACGAGGTGGTAGGCACCGCCTTCGCGAGGCACGAAGCTGCCGCCGAAGGTGGTTCCCTCGGTCTTGAGCGCCGCCCGCCGAGGACCTGCGACCCACTCCGCTCCGGCCAGCGCGGCGGTCGCTTCGCCGTGGGTTTCGAGCCGGGTCCCTGCCGGCAGGATCAGGGTGTCTCCACCGGTGGGGACCGGCTCCGACTCCATACCGAGGTAACCGGGATAGTGCGCGGTCACGGTCAGCGAGCCGAGGAAGACCGGCAGGCGGACACGGACCAGCACGGTGTCCGATCCCCGTCCCCCACTGGTCACCCGAGCGTAGAGGTCGCTCTTCATCGCGCCGCTCCACGCCACCGTCTGCCCCAGCGTGTCGAGGCGAAGCCCGACCGGACGCCAGGCCTCGCCCGGTGCCCGTACCCAGAGCGTCGCGGTCCGCCGACCGATCGCTTCGACCCGGAAGGCCACCGAGTCGCCCTGGTCGACGACCCCACGGGCTGCCTCGATCCGTACCGGGGCCACCGAGGCGTTCCAGGCCCGCACCGGATGCCAGAGAGCCGCCGCGGGCTCTCGGCGCGGCCCGGCGCTCCCGAGGGCCAGCGTTCCGAGCAGCAGGAGGGCAACCCCCGCGGCGGCCAGCGGTCGCAGGGAGGCGGCCAGGGGCTCCACCAGGACACCTCCCCGCTGGCCCAGCTCGGCGGCCTGGGCCCGGTCGGCCTGGGCGAAGAGGGATTCGCTGGTGCCGGGCGCAGGCAGATCGAGGAGCGCCGTCAGGGCTCCCTGTCGGGCGAGACCCGTGTCCTCCAGCCGGCGGGCGACCCGGCGGACGGAAAGGGCGTGGAGACCTCGCCATGCCGCGGCCGCCGACCCCACAAGGACGACCAGGGCCAGTCCCCACGCCACCAGCACCCACCATGGTGTCGCCACCACCCCGAGACGTACCGTCCAGGCCATCAGACCCAGCAGCAGCCCCGCCGAACCCACCGCGACGGCCACCCAGCCCGCCCCGGCCCGCAGCCGCAACGGCCGCGAGAGCCGAGTGAGCGCGGCCCGGGTCGCGATGGCGGTCATCCGCCGTAGCCTACCGCGTAGGCGAAGAGGTTTACCCCCATCCGCAGCGCCGCCTCGCGCTTCTCCGGCGGGTCATGATGCACCTCGGGATCCTCCCACCCGTCGCCCAGGTCGCTCTGGTAGGAGTAGTAGACCGCGAGCCGGCCATCGATGAAGATCCCGAACCCCTGGGCGGGCAGCCCGTCGTGCTTGTGGATCTTGGGAATGCCCTTGGGGAAATCGTAGATCAGATGGTAGATCGGATGATCGAGCGGGACCTCGACCAGCGGCCGACCGGGCCAGAGTCGCGCCAGCTCGCGCCGGAGGGACGCGTCCATGCCGTAGTTGTCGTCGGCATGGAGGAAGCCGCCCTGCTCGAGATAGCGGCGGAGCACGACCAGGTCGGCGTCACTGAAGTGGACGTTGCCGTGCCCGGTCATGTAGATGTACGGAAGATTCCACAGATCGTCGTCGGCCAGGGTGACCACCCGCTCCTGCGGCGCGACCCTGAGCCGGGTCCGGGTCTTGAGGGCCGTCAGCAGATTCGGGAGACTGGACGGGTTGGCATACCAGTCGCCGCCGCCCTCGTAATGCAGCCGCCCGATGGTCATGAGCGCCGTCGGCGGCGCGGCCGTCGAGGGCCCCTGGGCCAGCAGGGGTGAGGTGAGGAACAGTCCGGCGAGGAGCGCCAGGCGCACCATCTATGGCAACCCCGTGACTAGTCGGTAGGCATCGTTGCGGGACAGCCCGTGCGATTCGGTGAGGCGGCGCGCCACCTCGCGACGGGAGAGCCCTTCGGCCAACAGTTCGACCGCGTGCTCCGCGGCCTCGTCCGTGCGGTCCTCCTCGGGCGCCGGCGCGCCCGTGCCCGCG
>DASSML010000375.1:0-9403 GCA_035688895.1 Gemmatimonadales bacterium | reverse complement strand
CGGGCCGCTGCTGGTCGCGGCGACGCTCGGCGTGGGCGACGTCATTCTGGTTGAGGCGGGCCTCTCGTTCCTCGGCCTCGGCGTCCAGCCGCCGACACCCTCCTGGGGCGGCATGATCCTCGACGCCAAGTCGGTGCTGGTGACGGCGCCCTGGAACGCGATCTTCCCCGGCCTCGCCATCCTCGGCACCGTGATCGCCGCCAACCTGTTCGGTGACGCCCTGCGCGACGCCGTGGACCCCCGAGGCGCATGAGCCGAGTCCTGGAAGTCGAGAACCTTCGCGTGTCGTTCCCTGCCGAGGGGGGCCACCGGGTCCACGCGGTAGACGGGGTGAGCTTCACGCTCGACCGGGGAGAGATGCTGGCCCTGGTGGGCGAATCGGGATGCGGGAAAAGCCTCACCAGCCTCGCGCTGCTCCGCCTGGTCCCGGGACCGGGCCGCATCGACCCCGGCGGCGCCATCCGGCTGGGTGACATCGACGTCCTCAATCTCGAGGGCGAACCACTTCGGCGGATCCGGGGCAAGCGGATCGGCATGATCTTCCAGGATCCGATGACCAGCCTGAATCCGGTGTTCACGGTCGGCGATCAGATCAGCGAAGGGGTGCGCGCCCACTTGCCGGTGTCCAAGCGTGAGGCGCGCGATCGCGCGCTGCACCTGCTGCAGGAGGTCGGGATCCCCGATCCGGTCGCCCGGCTGGACGCCTACCCGCACCAGCTGAGCGGAGGCATGCGCCAGCGGGTGATGATCGCAATCGCCCTCTCCGCCGAGCCCGAGATTCTGGTGGCCGACGAGCCCACCACCGCCCTCGACGTCACCGTGCAGGCGCAGATCCTCGAGGTGCTCGATCGCCTCCGCGCGAGCCACGGGATGGCCGTGCTGCTCATCACCCACGACCTCGGGATCGTGGCCGGCCGGGCCGATCGAGTGGCGGTGATGTACGCGGGACAGATCGTGGAGGAGGCGCCGACCCCCGCGCTGTTCGCGCGTCCGTCGCATCCCTATACCCAAGGGCTCTTCGCCTCGGTGCCCCGGCTGCATGGTCCGGTGGAGCGCCTCAAGCCCATCGGCGGCAGCGTGCCGCGGCCGTCCGCATGGCCGAGCGGATGCCGCTTCCGGCCCCGCTGCCCCAAGGCCTTCGACAAGTGCGGCGCCATGCCGCCCCTCCTTCCCCTCGAACCGGCACACCGGATGCGCTGCTGGCTGGCGGAGACGGAACGCTCGTGACCCTGCTCCAGGTACGGGACTTGGTCAAGCACTACCAGTCCGGCGGGCTCTTCCGTCCCTCCGGTCCGCCGATACGGGCCGTCGACGGCGTGTCGTTCGAGCTGGCGCCGGCCGAGACCCTCGCGCTGGTGGGGGAGTCGGGATGCGGCAAATCATCGGTGGGGCGCACGATCCTGCGGCTGCAGGAGCCGACGTCCGGCACCGCCGTGTTCGAGGGTGTCGACCTGTTCGCGCTCGACCGACCCGCGCTCCGGCGCACCCGCCGTCGGATGCAGATCATCTTCCAGGATCCCTACAGCTCGCTCAATCCGCGAATGACGGCGGGGAGCGCGGTGGCCGAGGGGATTGAGATCCACCGTCTGGCGCGTGGTGCGGAGGTGGGCCGGCGGGTGGCGGCGCTGCTGGAAGAGGTGGGCCTCGATCCCGGATATGCCGCCCGCTACCCGCACGAGTTCTCCGGCGGCCAGCGCCAGCGCATCGGGATCGCACGCGCCCTCGCGGTGGAGCCCGCGTTCATCGTCTGCGACGAGCCGGTGTCGGCACTCGACGTCTCGGTGCAGGCGCAGGTGCTCAACCTGCTGGCCGACCTGCAGCGCGACCGGGGACTGTCCTACCTCTTCATCGCCCACGACCTGGCCGTGGTCCGCCAACTCGCCCACCGGATCGCGGTGATGTACCTCGGCCGCATCGTCGAGCAGGGCACGGCGGACGCGGTTCTCCGTCGGCCGCGCCATCCCTACACCGTCGCCTTGCTCTCCGCGGTGCCGGAGCCTGATCCGGGGCGGCGCCGCACCCGCATCGTCCTCACCGGCGACGTGCCCAGCCCGAGCGCGCCGCCGCCGGGATGCCCCTTTCACCCGCGCTGCTGGCATCCCCGCCGCGACGAGCGGTGCAGCCGTGAGCGGCCACTGCTCCGGCCGGTCGGTGGGACCAGCGCCGCCTGTCACTACGCCGAGGATACGCCGCTTCCCGAGGGGGTGGGAGAGGCCGGAGGGACGAGCACCGCATCGATCCCGTGAGACGGGTCACCGCTGCCCCCCACCGCCTGGGCCATGTTGCCAGGCACACTCAGCAGCGGAGGACATGATGAAGGACGGGAAGGATCTCGCCACCGAAGGCGCAGCGGACGAGCTCGAAGGCACCGCTGATGTGATAAAGGGCCGGGTACGGAACGCCGTGGGCGGCGCCACCGGGAAGACCAGTGAGCAGCTCAAGGGCAAGGCCGAAGAGCTCGGCGGCAAGGCCAAGCAGGCGATCGGCAAGATGAAGCAGAAGAGCGATCCGGAGCCTGGGGTCGATGGGGCCTGAGCTCGCTCAGCAGGTCCAAGGCAGTCAGTAGTCTTCGAGTGAACCTCGGTAACAGCAGCTGCTGCTACCGGGGTTCATTCACAATGTCGCCGTGCTAACGACGACATCTGCAACAGGTTACGCTCATTATCTCAAGTACATTCTAAACTCGGCCCATAGGAACATGCTCGTCGCTCGTGTGTACCGTTGATGCGGACGCCATGGTCGAGGCCGCATCGCCGGCCATATCTTCAGGCCCCGCTACACACCGAGGCTCCATGACACGACAACTGATCTCCAGCGGCACCACGTGGGAGCCGATCGTCGGCTACTCCCGGGCCGTCCGTGTCGCTAATCAGGTCTTCGTCTCTGGCACCACCGCGACCGGTCCCGACGGCGGTCTCGTCGGCGGAGACGACGCCTACGCCCAGACCCGCCAGACACTCCGCAACATCGAGCAGGCGCTGGAGCGCGCCGGCGCGTCGCTGGCCGATGTGGTGCGGACCAGAATGTTCGTGACGGATATCGGCCGGTGGGAGGAGATCGGCCGGGCCCACGGAGAGGTGTTCGGCGCGATCCGGCCGGCCACCTCGATGGTCGAGGTGAGCCGGTTGATCGCGCCGGAGATGCTGGTGGAGATCGAGGCGGACGCGGTCGTCGGCTGACCGCGCCGACTCAGGCGCTGGCGCGGATGGTCGTGTCCTTCGGTCCCTTGCGCCCGTGCAGATCGGGGAAGGTCTCCCGCACCTCGGTGATCTCCTTCTCCGAGCGGAGGAACGCCTCCACGCAGGCGGGATCGAAATGGGAGCCGGCGTGCTGCTGCAGGTATGCCACCGCGAGCCCGAGCGGCCACTCGGTCTTGTAGGGCCGCTCCGAGGTCAGCGCGTCGAAGCTGTCGGCCACGGACACGATCCGCCCGGCGAGGGGAATGGCGGTCCCCGCGCGCCCGTCCGGATACCCCGATCCGTCCAGCCGCTCGTGGTGGGTGAGCGCCACCTCGGCAGCGAGCTGCAGGATCGCCGAGGCGCTTCCCGCCAGGATCCGGTGCCCGATCACCGTGTGCTGCTTCATGATTCCGAATTCGATATCGTCGAGCGCGCTGGGCTTGAGCAGGATGTAGTCCGGCACCCCGATCTTCCCCACGTCGTGCATCGGGGCCGCCCGGAAGATGGCGTCCTGGTCGCTCTCGCTGAGGCCGAGGTTCCGGGCCATGATGCGGGCGTACCAGGCGACCCGGACGATGTGTGCCCCGGTCTCCCAGTCGCGGTATTCCGTGGCCCGCGCCAGCCGGACGATGGCCTCGTGCTCCCGGGTGGTGATCTCCGCGGTCGCCTTCCGGACCTCCTCCTCCAGCGACGCCGCGTACCGGGCCAGGCTCTGGGTGCTCCGCCTGAGCGCCAGCATGTTGCGGATCCGCGCCCCGACCTCGACCGGGTCGAGCGGCTTGGACAGATAGTCGTTGGCACCGAGCAGCACCGCTTCCCGCCGCACGTCGCGATCCTGCACCGTGGTGATCATGAGCAGCGGCACGTCGGAGTAGCGCGCATCCGATCGAAGGCTGCGGATCAGCTCCGTGCCGCTCAGGCCGGGCATCTGCTGGTCGGTGATCACCAGGTCGGCCGGGTGGAGTTTGCACCAGGCGAGCGCCTCCTGCGGGTCGCGGAAGGTGATCACGTCGGTGCCCTCCATCCCGGTCACCAGGGCGGACAGCAGGCTCAGAGCGACCGGATCATCGTCCACCAGCAGGACGGTCGAGGTGGGGGGAAGGGGTGAGACGGCCATCGGGTCCTCGGTTCTCAGACGGTGGCGGTGAAGGTCCGGACCTGCTGGTACGACAGCTCCAGGTGACGGTACAGCTCTTCGATGGCGTCCCACTCGCCGGAGCGGGACCGGTCTTCCAGCCGGCCGACGACGTCGGCCATGCCCGACGCGCCGATGCTTCCGCAGGAGCCGCGCAGCGTGTGCGCCATGCGGGCGACCGTGGCCGCGTCGCGGCGCTGGATCGCGCCGCCGACGTCGGCCACGAGCGGTGCGGTGGCCTGGTGGAACAGCTCCAGATAGCTCCGGAGGGTCGCGGGCTCGTGCCCGACGATGGACTTGAGGTGCGACAGGTCGAGCGCCGACCCCGTCTCCACCGGCACGTCATCGGTCCTCGGCTCCGGTGCCGCAGCGCCGAGCCACTGGTCGAGCACCTCCTGCAGCCGGCGACGGTCGATCGGCTTGGTCACGTAATCGTCCATCCCGGCGGCGAGGCAGCGGTCCCGCTCGCCCTCCATGGCGCTCGCGGTCATCGCCACGATCGGAATCCGGGGTCCGCCGTTCTGCTGGCGGCGGATCTCGGTCGCGGCCGCGTAGCCGTCGAGCTCGGGCATCTGGCAGTCCATCAGCACGAGATCGTAGCCGCCGCGGGACACGGCGCTCACCGCCTCCCGCCCGTCGGCCACCACCTCGACCCGGTAGCCGAACTTCTCCAGCACCGCGACCGCGAGCTTCTGATTCACCTCGTTGTCTTCCGCGAGGAGAATCCGGGCCCGTCGCGCCGAGCGGGACTCCGCCAGCGTGTGCCGGGTGATGAGCGGATGCGCGCCGGCCAGCGCCGGGACGCCGAGCAGGGTGACCAGACAGTCGTGGAGCGGAGACTGTCGCACCGGCTTGCTCAGGAAGGCGTCGAACCCCGCCGCGCCCGCCTCGGTGGCCTCACCCCGGACGCCGCTGCCGGAGAGCAGCACCAGCCGGGTGCCGGCGATGGCGGACTCGCTCCGGATGGCTCGGGCGAGGGAGAGGGCATCCACCCTGGGGCTCTGCCGGTCCACCAGCGCGACGGCCCTGCTCCGGCCCTCGGCGGCCCAGCGTCGCAGGATCGCGAGCCCCTCGTCCGCGCTGCCGGTGCTCTCCACCACGACCTGCCAGCGCTCCAGCGTGGCCTGCAGCGCCGCGCGGGCGGAGGCGTGCCCCTCCAGCAGCAGGACGGGCAACCCCGCGAGTGCGGCCGGCGCCCGCGGCGTGTCTGCAACGGCGGCCGCGCTCCGCACGAAGCGTGCGGTGAACCAGAACGTGCTCCCCTGCCCCGGGCGGCTCTCGACCCCGATCTGTCCGCCCATGAGACCGACGAGCTGCCGGCAGATGGCCAAGCCCAGACCCGTGCCTCCGAACCGCCGGGTGGTGGAGCTGTCCGCCTGGCTGAAGGCCTGGAACAGGATCCGCTGCGTCTCCGGTGACATGCCGATGCCGCTGTCCACCACCTCGAAGCGCACCGTCACATGGGTCGCGTCCTCACCCGCGAGCTGGGCCCGCAGGACCACCTCGCCCCGCTCGGTGAATTTGATCGCGTTCCCCGCGAGGTTGAGCAGCACCTGGCGCAGCCGTCCCGGATCGCCCCGCACCGTCGAGGGCACGCCGGTCCGGATTAGGGTCGCCCACTCGAGCCCCTTGCTGCTGGCGCGCTCGCCCAGCAGGCCGGTCACGTCGTCGAGCGTGGTGCGCAGATCGAAGTCGATGGTCTCCAGCTCCAGCCGACCGGCTTCCACCTTCGAGAAGTCCAGGATGTCGTTCAGGATCTGGAGCAGAGCCTGGGCGGAGCGGCGGGCCGTCTCCGCCCGATCCCGCTGCTCGGCGTTGAGCTCGGTATCCAGCAGGAGCTCCAGCATGCCGATGATGCCGGTCATCGGCGTGCGGATCTCATGGCTCATGTTCGCCAGAAACTCGCTCTTGAGCCGGGCCGAGCGCACGGCCGCGTCCCGGGCGCGGGCCAGCTCCGCCGAGGCGAGTCGCTGGTCGGTCACGTCGGAGCAGATCCCGGCGTATCCAGCGAAGGTGCCGTCGCCGCTCCGCCGAGGCGCCGCGGTCTCCTGGATCCAGCGGTACTCCCCGTCGGCCCGCCGCAGGCGATAGTCCACCGTGTAGGGCCGGCCAACGGAGGTCGCGCCCTGACGCACCTCGCGGAAGCGGAACTGATCCTCGGGATGAACCTGCGCCTCGCGGCCCGCCGCCGACTCCTCCTCCGCCGTGGCGCCCCGGAAGGTGAGCCAGCCCTCGTTGAGGTACTCGATCTCCCGCTCCGGGCTCTCCATCCACATCATCACCGGCGCCGCGTCGGCCAGGGTGCGGAACCGGGCTTCGCTCTCCCGGATCGCGGCATCCGCGCGCTCGCGGGTCTCGACCTCGGCCCGGGCCAGCCGGACCACGATGAGCGAGATCACGATCGCCGCGGTGACGATCGCGATCAGTGCGATCACCGCGAGCCGCACCAGCGCCAGGGTCTTCTGCCAGTCGGCCGCGTCGTAGTCCACGCCCAGCACCGACTCTACCCGGCCGGTCGAGTCTCTGAGCGGCAGGTAGGCGGTGACCCAGGTGCCCACCTCGTCGCTCTTGGGCACTTCGTCGAAGGAGGCGTGTCCGGCGAATGCCTCCCGCAGCTCGGGGCCGACGTCGCCGTCGTACTCCCGACCCATCGGCACGCTCCGCCGCCGTTCACCGCCGACGCTCTCGCTCCCCCCGCGGTCGGACTCGACGTCCACCAGGTGTACGATCCGGCCGTTCGGGAGCAGGCGAAGCGTGTACATCGCATGAATCGATGGGTTCGCAGCCACCCAGGACCGCTCGAGACCGAGCAGGACACGGTACAGCGAATCGGATCCAGTGGCGTCGAGGCGGAGCGCCCCGTGGCCGCCCCGCTCCAGAGCGGCGGCGTAGGTCGGCGCCGGACCCTCGAGCATCCCGCGCAATCTGGTCCGTCCCGCCTCTCCCGCCCATTCGGCCAGCACTGCCCCCGCGATCAGACAGACAACCACCAGCCGCCACGCCGACCAGGGCACGACGATCCCCCGGGCTCGTCGCAGATACAGCTGCGCCCCGAGCAGGCCACCCACCGCAAGGGTGGCCAGCAGAAACCAGTCGAGGCGGTAGCCGAGCCAGAGGTCCAGCACTCGATTGTCCTCCGAGGGGATGACGCCCGAAACGGAGTACCGGTGTGCAACCGGGGTGCCAAGAAATGCGGGAGTTCAACGCTTTGAGATGCTTGGACTTGCCCCCGTGGTGGATCAAACTGCCTAACAGCACCCGCTCACATCGCCAGCCTCCCGGCGTTTCCCCGGACGGTACCGGAGCGCCGGCCTTGCTCCCCGGGCGGGGGCCGATGCAGCTTTGTCGCCCATGCCGGGCCAGCCGTTCGTTCAGGTCGATGCGTTCACCCGCGAGTCGTTCGGAGGAAATCCGGCGGCGGTCTTCCTGTTGCCCGCCGCCCGCGACGAGGGATGGATGCAGCGCGTCGCTCGCGAGATGAATCAGGCCGACACCGCGTTCCTGGTCCCACGCGACGATGAGTTCGACCTTCGCTGGTTCACGCCGACGGTCGAAGTCGAGCTGTGCGGCCATGCGACCCTCGCGAGCGCGCATATGCTGTGGGAGTCCGGCATCCTCCCCTCGGATGCCCCCGCGCGCTTCCGCACCCGAAGCGGGGTGCTCACCGCGAGTCGCCGGGACGACAGGATCTGGCTCGATCTCCCGGCCGCCCCGCTCCGGGAGGAGCCCGCGCCGGCCGAGCTGGCCGAGGCCCTCGGCATGGTGCCGCTCGCCACCTGGCGGACCCCGTTCGACATCCTGGCCGAGCTGCCCGACGCGCGCGCCGTCGGCGCGCTCCGCCCCGACCTGTCGCGCGTCGCGGCGATCCCGACTCGTGGCGTGATCGTGACCGCTCCCGCGGACGCAGAAGGCGCCGACTTCGTGAGCCGGTTCTTCGCGCCCGGGATCGGGATTCCCGAAGATCCGGTCACGGGATCCGCGCACTGCGCGCTCGGCCCCTTCTGGGGCGAGCGCCTCGGTCGCACCTCGCTCACGGCCCGCCAGCTTTCTCCCCGTGGGGGAACGCTGTGGATCCGCCTGGAGGGGAACCGGGTGCAGCTGGGTGGCTATGCGGTCACGGTGCTGCGAGGAGAGCTGATCTGATGGACCCGGTGGAAGCCTTCGGCACGCTCGACCTTCGGGTGGGGCGGATCATCCGCGCCGAGCCCAACGAGCGGGCCAGGAAGCCGGCTTACAAGCTCTGGGTCGATTTCGGGCCGCTGGGAGAGAAGACGTCGAGCGCCCAGCTCAGGACGCTGTACCAGCCGGAAGAGCTGGTGGGACGCCTGGTGGTGGCGGCGGTGAATCTGGGCACCCGGAACATCGCGGGTTTCCAGTCGGAGGTGCTGGTGCTCGGGCTCCCGAGCGAGGCGAACGAGGTGGTGCTCCTCGCGGTGGAGCGCGAGGTACCGCTCGGCGGCCGGGTGTACTAGGCGGGCTAGCGCGTGCTGTCGGGAGCGGGCCGGAGCACGAGGCCCGTGACCTGGCCGTCGGGCCCGAGACTCCATTCCAGCAGCATCCGATGCCGCGCGTGATCAAACGACGCCGTGCGGCTGTATACCTGGAACGGTGAGGCGGGCTCGACCCGCTCGTCGACCACGCCGTGCTCCGCGCCGAGGCGGCTGACGGCGAGTCCCGCGAAGCTGGCCAGGTCACTCACACTGCCGAAGGTCTGCCGCATCTCGGGCGAGAAGCGGTCCCACAGCTTGTCGAACTGGCTGCCGTAGAGCCAGGTGGTATAGAGCCGACCCTGCTCCATCGGCGCGCGGCTCGCCGGGTCACCCGGGGCGCAGGCCGCCGCCGCCGCGGCCAGTGTCAGGCCCACTGTCCATCGCCACATCGTCGTTCCCTCGGTTGCCGGTCGCCGGGGTCCACCTCTCGGAGGCGTCGTGCGGGTCTACATCTCCGTCGATATGGAAGGCGTGGCCGGCGTGGCTCACGAGGACCAGACCGATCCGACTGATCCTCGGCACGCCGCGGAGTATAACCGGTCGTGCAGGCTGATGACGGCCGAAGCCAACGCCGCAATCGAAGGCGCTCTGGCCGCCGG
>DASSML010000374.1:0-2605 GCA_035688895.1 Gemmatimonadales bacterium | reverse complement strand
GCGGCCGTCCCGCCTCCTGCTTGAAGAAGTAGAGCCCTCGGCCCTGCGTGATCCGCCCGTGGTAGGCGACGGTAAACCGCACCGTGTCTCCCCAACCGACGGCGCGCGGCAGCCGTACGAGGAGTGTGTCGCCCGGGCGGTCGAATTTGAGTGCCTCGTTCGGCCGGCCGGTCACGGTGCGCACTTCGAGCTTACGCTCCATGTCGAGGTGCACCGCGTCGAACCCGTCGCGCTTTGCCACCAGGGTGGTGGTGACCCGACCGTCGAAGGAGGTCGAGTCCCAGTCGAAGTTGGAGACTTCGATCTGCTGATGGATGAGATCGTAGTCGTGGGATGGCGTGTCCCAACCGTTGACCACGCGCTCGAGATTGCTCTGAGCGGCGGCAGACTTGATCAGTAATGCCAGCAGGATGACGGCGAGGCGCAGGGGCTTCAGGGGAGCTCCGGTGCTGTATTCAACACGAAGACACGAAGGACACGAAGTTCACGAAGAACAAACAAGAATAATGTAGGCGGCGTGGGGCTTCGTGTCCTTCGTGCTTCTTCGTGTCTTCGTGTTGAATGGCCGCACAATCTCCGCTCAAAGCGGCAGTGCCAGCTGTGCCAACGGAGCGAACGTGTGGCGGTGGTGACGGCACGGCCCCTCGAGCGCGAGTGCCTCGGTGTGCTCGGGCGTCCCGTACCCCACGTTGGTCTCCCACTTGTAGACCGGATACCGCCGGGCCAGCCGGTGCATCAGCAGGTCGCGGACGGTCTTGGCCAGGATGGCCGCGGCGGAGATCGACTGGCAGCGTGCGTCGCCGTCGATCAGCGCGTCGTGGACGTATCCGATCTCGGGCAGCGGCAGGCCGTCGATGAGGATGCGATGGGGTTGGGGAAGCGCGGTCCGGCGGAGCAGAATGGCGATGGCGCGGCGCATGGCGAGCGCGGTGGCGACGCGGATGTTGAGGCGATCGATCTCCCGGGAAGACGCGGCGCCGACCCCGAAGGCGAGGGCCCGTTGCCGGATCCGCTCCGCGAGCTTGAGGCGGATGGAAGCCGGCAGGGTCTTGCTGTCGCGGAGGCCGCGCACGGCCGCGCACCCGACCGGAAACACGACGGCCGCGGCAACCACTGGTCCTGCCAGTGGGCCGCGGCCCGCTTCATCCACTCCGACCAGGAGACACTCCTCGGCCCAGGCCGCCCGCTCCTGCCGCAGCGTGGGTCGGGGAGGCACCGCTCAGCCCTCGCGCTTCTCCCGGATTCGGGCGGCCTTGCCGCTCAGGGCGCGCAGGTAGTAGAGCTTGGCCCGGCGGACCCGCCCCCGGCGCACCAGCTCGACCGAGGCGATGGTGGGGCTGTGCATGGGGAAGAGGCGCTCCACCCCGACGCCGGCCGACACCTTGCGGACGGTAAACATCTCGCTGATGCCGCCGCCCCGCTTGGCGATGACCAGGCCCTCGAACGCCTGGAGCCGCTCCTTGTCGCCTTCACGAACCCGGACCATGACCCGAACGGTGTCTCCCGGATCGAATGCAGGAATGTCCGTGCGCATGCCCTCACGGGCCACTTCTGCCAACCGTTCCATGGTTCTACCCTCCGCGCCCGGGGGCGCCTGGTGTGAACGTGCCGCCAACAAACTACTCTGCTTCCCTCACTCTGTCATCCCGACTGACCTCGGCCCTCGTGCCGTTCCCACAAATCGGGCCGCCGCTCCCGGGTGAGCCGCTCCGCCTCGGCCTCGCGCCACTCGGCGATCCGGGCGTGATTGCCCGAGAGCAGCACCTCGGGCACCGGCATGCCGCGGTACTCCGGCGGCCGGGTATAGCTCGGCGGACTCAGCAGTCCGTCGTAGTGCGAGTCCGAGCTGGCCGACTCGTGATCGCCCAGGGCGCCAGGGAGGAGCCGCACCACCGCGTCCAGCACGCACAGCGCCGCCGGCTCCCCGCCCGACAGCACGAAATCCCCGACCGAGCGCTCCTCAGTGGCCAGCCCCTCGGCCACCCGCTGATCCACATCCTTGTAGTGCCCGCACAGGAGCGTCAGCCGGCGTCCGACCGAGTACCGCACCGCGTCGGCGTGACTGAGCCGCGGACCCCGCGCGCTCAGCAACACCACCGTTTCCACTGGACCCAGGCTCTCCACCGCCTCGAAGAACGGTTCGGGCTTGAGCACCATCCCCGCGCCACCGCCGTAGGCGTAATCGTCCACGGTCTGGTGCCGGTCGTGGGTGAAGTCGCGGAGCTGGACCAGGTTGAACCGGACCAGGCCTGCTGCAACCGCCCGCGCCGGGATGCTCGCCGCGAGGTACGGGGAGATCACCTCCGGAAACAGCGTCACCACGTCGATGGTGAGAGGCGCGGGGGCGCGGGGGCGCGGGGGCGCGGCGTCTTCGTTCGTCTGATCCATCGACACCCCGGTGCTCAACAACCGCGCCCCAGCGCCCGTGCGCCCCCGCGCCCCTACTCCACCAAGCCCTCCGGCAGCTCCACCACCAGCCGCCGCCCCGCGCGGTCCACCTCCCGCACGAACTCCTTCCGGTACGGCAGCAGGAACTCCCGCTTGGGTCCCTGCACTTCGATCATCAGCCCGGCGGGGAGCTCGTATACGCCGGAGACCAGTCCCA
>DASSML010000373.1:0-2307 GCA_035688895.1 Gemmatimonadales bacterium | reverse complement strand
CCCCCGGTCGCCAGCACGATCGCCTTGCAGCGGAAGAGGCGGAACTGGCCTCGCTCCCGGTCATAGCCCAGCGCGCCGGCGATGCGAGAGCCGTCGGTGAAGAGCCGCAACACCGTGCACTCCATGTGCACGTCGATCCCCTGGTGAATGCTGTGGTCCTGCAGCGTGCGGATCATCTCCAGGCCGGTGCGATCGCCCACGTGGGCCAGCCGAGGATATTTGTGGCCGCCGAAATTGCGCTGCAGGATGCGGCCGTCCGGGGTCCGGTCGAACAGCGCGCCCCAGGCCTCCAGCTCCCGCACCCGGTCGGGCGCCTCCCGGGCGTGCAGCTCGGCCATCCGCCAGTTGTTCACGTACTGGCCGCCCCGCATCGTGTCGGCGAAGTGCACCCGCCAGCTGTCCCGGTTGTCCACGTTGGCGAGCGACGCGGCGACGCCGCCTTCGGCCATGACGGTGTGGGCCTTGCCGAGGAGCGACTTGCAGACCAGGCCGACGGAGACGCCGGAGACCGACGCGGCGATCGCGGCTCGCAGGCCGGCGCCGCCCGCGCCGATGACCAGCACGTCGTGCTCCACCGTCCGGTATTCAGGCATGGATCGCGGCGAGGCTCACAGAATCCTCCAGTCGGTCCAGACGCCCATCGAGCACAGTCGGATGTACAGGTCGGCAAAGGGAACCGATAACAGACTGGCCCAGGCCCACCGCATGTGGGCCCGATTGAGACAGCTGGAGCAGTCGTAGGCCCGCTTACGCACCGGGGCGCGGGACAGCCGATCGAGACAGCCGCCCACGACATGACGCAGCGAGTGGCAGCCCAGGGTATAGCAGATGAGCAGGATGACGTTGGTCGCGAGCACCAGCGTGCCGACGCCGATGCCGAAGGAGACCTGTCCGGTCGCGGGATCGGTGAACCACAACGCCTGGTACACGTCGAACGCGAGCACGAGCAGAAAGCCGAGGGCGACGTACAGGAAATAGCGATGGATGTTCTGCACGATCAGGGGAAAGGCGGATTCGCCCAGGTAACGCTTCCGCGGCTCGCCCACGGTGCAGGCCGGGGGATCGGCCCAGAAGGCCTTGTAGTACGCGCCCCGATAGTAGTAGCAGGTGACCCGGAAGATGCCCGGAAAGGGGAGGATCAGCAGCGCCGGCGAGAAGGGCAGCCAGCCGGGCCACCAGCCCGGCTTGGCGCCGAACCAGGCGTGGGGCGAGTCGCCGAACAGCTCGGGCGAATAGAAGGGCGAGAGGTACGGCCCGTAGGTGTAGTGCCTACCCTGGAAGGCAGCCCAGGTGGAGTAGATGAGGAAGCTGGAGAGCACGACGAAAACGATCGCCGGCTGCACCCACCACCAGTCGCGGCGCATGGTCTCGCCGAAACGACGCCGAACGAGAGGAAGCTGGGCGTGCGCCATGAGTGATGAAGCCTCTGCCGCTGACGGTCGGGAACGAGTCGATGGGCGGGCTGGAATCGCAAGCCAGAAGGGATATTCGGGCGGGCCGTTGTGGCTGTCAATGGCGCTTCGCGGAACGCCTTGGCTGCTCTTGTCTCTTGTACCACGGTCGGTTGCGGGCTCCTCCGGGCGCCAGTATACTGAGGGAGGATACCGAAGAAATACCGAAACCGAAGGGGCCGCCCCGGGGCATGCCGCGAACCGTTCTCTTCGTCGATCCACCCGCCTTCTGCACCACCGTGGAAGAGCTGGCGGCGCCCGCGCTCCGTACCCGTCCCATCGTGGTGGCGCCCCCGGGCGCCGACCGCGCCGTCGTGCTCGCGCTTTCCTCCGAGGCCCGGCGGGCGGGCATCCGCCGCGGCATGCCGGTGCGCCAGGCCCGCAAGCTGTGTCCCGATCTCGTGCTGCTACCGCCCAACCCGGCGCTCTATGCCCGGGCCTCGCGCGCGCTGCACCAGATTCTCCGGGTCTACGCGCCGGTCATCGAGCCGCGCGGTTACGGGCACGCCTTCCTCGATCTCACCGGCACCGGCCGGCTGTTCGGCCCCGCCATCGACGTCGCCGCGCGAGTCCGGCGGGAGGTGCGGGAGCGGCTCCGGCTGCCACTCTCGGTGGGAGTCGCCACCAACAAGCTGGTGAGTCAGGCCGCCACCGCGGTGGTCAAGCCCGAGCCGCTGCTCGAGGTCCCCGGCGGCACCGAGGCGGGATTTCTCGCTCCCCATTCCCTCGACGTGCTGCCCGATCTGCATCCCCGCGTACGGAGCCGGCTCGACGACTACCAGCTCGAGCTGATCGGCGAGGTCGCCGCCATTACGGAGACCGCGTTGTGCGCCGTGTTCGGCGGAGCCGGCCGGAC
>DASSML010000372.1:0-14603 GCA_035688895.1 Gemmatimonadales bacterium | reverse complement strand
TCACCGAGCTACCCCGCCTGGCCCACCGGCCGGTGAGCCGCTGCGTGTTCGAGCTGGTGTACTTCGCGCGGCCAGACAGCACGGTCTTCGGCGAGTCGGTGGACCGGGTCCGCCGGGAGCTGGGCCGTCAGCTCGCCCGCGAGCAGCCAGCCCCGGGCGGCGAGGTGGTCTTCAGCGTGCCCGACAGCTCCAACGCCATGGCGCTGGGCTTCAGCGAGGTGTCGGGGATCAAGCTGGAGTATGGCCTGATCCGAAACCACTACGTGGGTCGGACCTTCATCAATCCGACGCAGAACCTCCGGGTCGCCAAGGTCAAGATCAAGTTCAACCCGGTGCGCGACGTCATTCACGGCCAGTCGGTGGTGGTGGTGGACGACAGCCTGGTCCGGGGCAACACCAGCCAGAGCCTGGTCCAGATGATCCGCGCCGCCGGCGCGCGCGAGGTCCACTTGCGGCTGGCCTCGCCGCCGATCACCGGGCCCTGCCATTACGGGATCGACACCCCGACCCGCGAGGAGCTCATCGGGTCGACCCATTCGATCGAGGAGATCCGCCGGTTCCTCGGCGTGGACTCACTGGGGTATCTCTCCCTCGACGGCATGCTTGAGGCGGCGGGCAGCCATACCGGCTACTGCCATGCCTGCTTCTCCGGCCAGTATCCCACCCCCGTCCCCGAGGATCTGGTGCAGCTCCGGCACGCTACCCCCCTGATCGCCACGCCGGCATGAGCGGCCCCTACACCCAGCCGCTGGTCTACTTCTTCGGTCAGGGGCGGGCCGACGGCACCGCCGCCATGAAGGAGATTCTCGGCGGCAAGGGCGCCGGCCTCGCCGAGATGACCACCATCGGCATTCCCGTTCCTCCCGGTTTCACCATCGCCAGCAGTCTCTGTCTCCACTACCTCGAGAGCAACCAGTTCCCCAAGCGGCTTCGGGTCGAGGTGGAGAACGCGCTGCAGCGGCTCGAGACCGCCACTGGAAAGCACTTCGGCGACGGCGAGAATCCGCTGCTGGTGTCGGTCCGCTCGGGCGCCGCGGTCTCGATGCCGGGGATGATGGAGACGATCCTCAACCTGGGGCTCAACGACGTCGCGGTCGAAGGGCTGGCCCGGCAGAGCAAGAATCCTGGATTCGCCTGGGACTCGTACCGGCGATTCGTGCAGATGTACGGCACCGTCGTCTTCGACGTGGCCAAGGCCCCGTTCGAGCACCTGCTGGAAGAGGCCCGGCACGAGGCCAAGGTCGAGCGCGACATCGATCTCCCGCTGGAGGTGGTGCAGGCCCTGGTGCGCCGGTTCAAGGAACACATCCGCAAGGAGACTGGCCGGGAGTTCCCCGACGACCCGCTGCGCCAGCTCTGGGGCGCCATCGCGGCGGTGTTCGAGAGCTGGAATACCCGGCGCGCGATCGACTACCGGAAGCTGCACGATATCCCCGACTCGATGGGGACCGCGGTCAACATCGTCGCGATGGTGTTCGGCAACCTGGGCGAGGACTCCGGCACCGGGGTCACGTTCAGCCGCGACCCCTCCACCGGAGAGCGGGTGGTCTACGGGGAGTTCCTGCTCAACGCCCAGGGCGAGGACGTGGTGAGCGGGAGCCGCACCCCGCTGCCGATCTCAGCGCTCAAGGACCGGCTGCCGCACACCCACCAGGAGCTCGAGCGGGTCGCCCGGACGCTGGAGCGACACTTTCGCGACGTGCAGGACATGGAGTTCACGGTGGAGCGCGGGGTGCTCTACATGCTCCAGACCCGTCGCGGGCAGCGCTCAGGACAGGCGGCGGTGCGGATCGCCTGCGAGATGGTGGACGAGGGTCTCATCTCGGAAGAGGAGGCCGTCGCCCGAATTCCCCCCGGCGATCTCAACCAGCTGCTCCATCCGACCATCGACGCGCACAGCCAGCTCGATTTGCTCACCACGGGCCTCCCCGCGTCGCCGGGCGCCGCCTGCGGCACCGCGGTGTTCGACGCGGACAAGGCGGAGAAGCTCGGACGCGCCGGGCAGCCGGTGATCCTGGTCCGGCGGGAGACCTCGCCCGAGGACTTCCACGGCATGGTGGCGGCTAAAGCGATCCTTACCGCGCGCGGCGGGATGACCTCGCACGCGGCTGTGGTGGCCCGCGGCATGGGGAAGCCGTGCGTGGCCGGGGCGCAGGAGCTCCGGGTGGACGAGAAAGCCGGCCAGTTCGCGGTGAACGGGCGCCGGATCACCGAGGGCGAGTGGATCACCGTGGACGGCGGCAGCGGCAAGGTGTTCGCCGGCCAAGCCGCGCTGATCGCGCCCGAGATGAGCGGCGATTTCCTCCGCCTCATGCAGTGGGCCGATCGGATCCGTCAGCTCCGGGTGCGGGTCAACGCCGACACCCCGGCCGATGCCCACCGCGGTCGCGACTTCGGGGCGGAGGGCATCGGGCTCTGCCGCACGGAGCACATGTTCTTCGACGGCGAGCGGCTCAGCGCCATGCGCGAGATGATCGTGGCCCAGGATCACGCGGGCCGGGAGCGCGCGCTGGCCAAGGTGCTGCCGATGCAGCGGGCCGACTTCGAGGCCATCTTCCGCGCGATGGAGGGCTACCCGGTCACCATCCGGTTGCTCGACCCGCCGCTGCACGAGTTCCTGCCCAAAGACCGAGCGGAGATCGAAAGCCTGGCCGGTGAGCTGGAGATTCCGGTCGATCAGCTGCAGGGGGTGATCGATCGGCTGGCCGAGGTGAATCCCATGCTCGGCCTCCGAGGCTGCCGCCTCGGCATCATCTATCCCGAGATCACGGCGATGCAGGTCCGCGCGATCTTCGAGGCGGCCTGCACCGTGGCGAGCCGGAAGGGCCGGGTCATGCCCGAGGTCATGATTCCGCTTACCGCCAGCGTGGTGGAGTTCCGGAAGCAGGCGCTGGTCGTCCGGCAGGTCGCCGAAGAGGTGTTCCGCGAGCGGAACATCACGGTGCCCTTTCTCCTCGGCACCATGATCGAGCTGCCCCGCGCCTGCGTCACCGCCGACGAGCTGGCGCGCGAGGCCCAGTTCTTCAGCTTCGGCACCAACGACCTGACCCAGACCACCTGGGGCCTCTCCCGCGACGACGCCGGGCACTTCCTGCCCTGGTACATCGAGCACGGCGTGATCGACGACGATCCGTTCCAGGTGCTGGACCAGCAGGGCGTGGGCAAGCTGATCCAGATGGCCGGCGATCTGGGCCGCCGGACCCGTCCCGACCTCAAGCTCGGCATCTGCGGCGAGCACGGCGGCGAGCCGAGCGCGGTCGCGTTCTGCGATCGGCTGGGAATGAACTACGTCTCCTGCTCCCCCTTCCGGGTGCCGATCGCCCGGCTGGCGGCGGCCCAGGCGGCGCTCGCGGCGCGGGGGACGATGGACCGCACCCGGGCCACCGTCTAACGGGTGTCAGGCCCGGGCGAACAGCTCCAGCATGGGGTACCCTCCGGGGTTGAAGCCCGGCATCGGGGTGAACTCCTGCTCCAGCAGCTCGGCCCCCTGCACCTCGGTGATGATGAACGTCCGCCAGCCCGGCAGCTCGCCCGAGCGGCTTCCGCCGCCGGTCTGGTAGCCCACCAGCACCGGCTCGCCCGCCTCGTGAATCCCCACGAGGTAGGGCTCTACGACGCGCCGTTCTCCGTGATAGATCAGATCCAACACCCGATGGTCGAGCACGCCGCGGACGAGTCGCTCGCCCACGGTGGTGACGTCCTGCGTCGGCACGGCTCCCTCCACGATTGAAGCCGCCTCACGCTATCCCGCCCGGGCCGTCGGCCACCGTGATGGGTGACCCGCGCGCGGCTTGCCTGCCGTCGCGGGCCCGGGCTTCTTTCCAGCCGTTCGGCACCGGCCGCGACAACGCACCGAGGTGACCATGGCATCGCCCCTCGTGGGAGTGGTGATGGGAAGCGATTCGGACTGGGAGATCATGCAGCACGCCGTCCGGCGACTGCACGAGCTGGAGGTCCCGGTGGAATGGCGGGTGGTCTCCGCCCATCGCACGCCCGACCTGCTCTTCCGCTACGCGGAGGAGGCGGCCGGACGTGGGCTCCGCTGCATCATCGCCGGCGCGGGCGGGGCGGCCCACCTGCCCGGCATGCTCGCGGCGAAGACCCGGCTGCCGGTGCTGGGCGTTCCGGTGCCCACCCGCCACCTGCAGGGACTGGACTCGCTCCTCTCCATCGTCCAGATGCCCGCCGGCATCCCGGTGGCGACGTTCGCCATCGGGGCGGCGGGGGCCCAGAACGCCGCCATCTTCGCGGCCGCGCTGCTGGCGGTCGGTGACCCCCAGCTGGCGACACGACTCGACCGGATGCGCGAGGCCCAGACCCGCCGCGTGCTCGACCTCACCCTGCCCGAGAAGCCGGCGTGATCCTGCCGGGGGCGACGCTGGGCGTCCTCGGCGGCGGCCAGCTCGGCCGCATGTTCACGCTCCAGGCCCGCACGATGGGCTACCGCGTCGTGGTCCTGGATCCCGACGCGGGCAGCCCGGCGGGACAGCTGGCCGACCACCACCTCCGCGCCGCCTACACCGATCCGGACGCGCTCGACCAGCTGGCCCGGGAATGCGCCGCGGTGACCACCGAGTTCGAGAACGTGCCGGCGGAGGCGCTGGAGCGGCTGTCGGCGTGGGTCCGGGTCCGCCCGACCGGCGCCGCCGTGGCCACCGCCCAGGACCGGATCGGCGAGAAGAGCTTTCTCGAGCGGCACGGGTTCGCCACCGCGCCCTTCCGGGCGGTGCGGTCAGCCGAGGACCTGGCGGAGGCGGTGCGCGCGGTGGGGACGCCGGCCCTGCTCAAGACCAGTCGGATGGGATACGACGGGAAGGGGCAGGCGACGGTCGAGCGCCCCGAGGAGGCGGCAGCCGCCTTCGCGGGGCTGGGCTCGGTGGCATGTGTGCTGGAGCAGCGTTTGGCGCTCGAGCGCGAGGTCTCGGTGGTCCTCGCCCGCGGAGACGACGGCACCGTCGCCCCATTCCCGGTGGGGGAGAATCGCCATCGGGACGGGATCCTGGAGACGACCGTGGTACCGGCCCGCATTCCCGCGGCTCTCGCCGACGCGGCTCTTGACCTGGCGGGCCGCGTCGCCACCGCGCTCGACTACGTCGGGGTGCTCGGCGTCGAGCTCTTCGTGGCCAACGGCGGGCGCCTCTACGTCAACGAGCTGGCGCCGAGGCCGCACAACAGCGGCCACTACACCCTCGATGCCTGCTCGACCGACCAGTTCGAGCAGCAGGTGCGCGCCCTCTGCGGGCTCCCGCTGGCCCAGCCCCGGCTGCTCACGCCGGTCGCAATGGTGAACCTGCTGGGCGATCTGTGGGCCGCCGGTCCGCCTCGGTGGGACGAGGCCTTTCGCCGGCCGGGGGTTCGCCTCCACCTATACGGCAAGGCGGAGGCTCGGCCCGGACGGAAGATGGGCCACCTCAACTGCCTCGCGGCAACAGCGGACCAAGCGCTCGCGCTCGCCCTCGAGACTCGGGACGCGCTTCCGGTCAGCTCCGGCCGCTGAGGCGCGCCACTCCCTCCACCAGCCGATCGACCTCTTCCACCGTGGTATAGCAGGCACATCCCGCCCGTACGAGCCCTTCCTTCACCAAGCGATACCGAGCGACCACGCCGGCGGCGTAGAAGTCTCCGCTGGAGAGGAACACTGCGTCCTCGGCCAGCCGCGCGGACACCTCGTTGGCGGAGTACCCGGCGACGGTGAACGAGACTGTCGGCGTCCTGGGCGCGTCGATCGCCGGACCGTAGATCCGCACGCCGCGCACCGCCGACAGTCCCTGGTAGAGCCGCGCGAGCAGGTCCTGACCCCGACGGTGCAGTTCGGAGATCGCGGTACGCAGGCGCTCCCGCCGGCCCGCGCCGGGCACAAGGGAAGCGAGGAAGTCGACCGCGGCGGCCGCTCCGACGATGCCCTCGTGGCTCAGGGTGCCGGTCTCCAGCCGCTCCGGCGCCGTATCGGGCGCCGGAGCGAGCTTGGGCACGTCGAGTGACTCCACCACGGCCCGGCGCCCGTACAGTACTCCGAGATGGGGACCGTAGAACTTGTAGGGGGAGCAGGCGAGGAAATCACATCCCAGACGCATGACGTCCACCGGATGATGGGGGGCGAAATGCACCGCGTCCACGAAGGAGAGAGCGCCGGAACTCCGCGCGAGGGCGCAGGCTCGGGAGACGTCGCTGATGGTGCCCAGCGCGTTCGACGCAGCCCCGACGGCGAGGAGCCTGGTCCGGGACGAGAGGCTCGTCTCGAGTGCGCTCCAGTCGAGCTGGCCCGTCTCAGGAACGAAGGGCACCATCCGAAGCGTCACGCCACGCTCCCGCGCCAGTGCCTCCCACGGCGCCACATTCGCGTGATGGTCGAGCTCGGTGATCACGACCTCGTCGCCCGGCCCCCAGCTCCGCCCGAGCGCGCGCGCGAGATGAAAGGTCAGTGTGGTCATGTTGGCGCCGAAGGCGATCTCCTCGGAGGAAGCTCCGAGAAAGTCGGCAAGGGCGGCTCGGGCCTCGCCGATCATCGCGTCGGTTTCCACGCTGCTGGGATATCGCCAGTGCGTGTTGGCGTTGTGGTGGTAGAGGTAGTCCACCATGGCGTCGACCACGTCCCGCGGAGTCTGCGTGCCCCCGGGTCCGTCGAAATACGCTACCGCGCGACCGCGGTGTCGGCGCTCCAGCGCGGGGAAGCGGACGCGGATGGCCTCGACGTCGGCACACTCGGGGCTGGTGATCGGAGAGGCAGCATGCATCGCAAGGCTCCGCAGTCGAGAAAAAAGGTTATGTCTGATAGTGTAAAATGCTGTTATTACGTCACTTACAAATGAGCATTGAACAATCCTTCGACAAGATTTCTCGAGGCCGCCGTGGTGCGTGGCCCTCGCGGTCCACCCCAATCTAGGTCATCGACCGATGTCCACCTCGTGTGCCGGCTCTCTTCCCCGCTTGCTCGCCTGCGCCGCCGCTGCTCTCGCGCTCGGTTGCGGCACCGAGCCGCCGCGACTCGCAAGCCTCGACATCATCTCGGGCAACGGGCAAACCGGCATCGTGGGGCGCTCCCTCCCCGTTCCGCTGGAAGTCGAAGCAAAGGACGAGAAGGGAAATCCCCTCGACGGTCTCGGATTGCGCTTCGAGATCACTGCCGGCGGGGGCCAGGTCCATCCGACCGAGGTGAGGACGGACCACCGGGGCCATGCGGCCACGGAGCTCATCCTGGGCACCGAGCCGGGCCCGCAGGAGGTCAGGGTTTCCGACGGTGGCGACATCGTGGTCCGGTTCATGGCCACCGCGACGGGCGTTCCGGCGTCGGTGCGCCTCTTCGGCGGCAACAGCCAGAGTGCCCGGGCGGGACTCGCCGTCGCCACGCCGCCCGCCGTGCTGGTGCGGGATGCCGCCGGTCATGCTGTGCCGGGCGTCCCGATCAGCTTCAGCGTCACCGAGGGAAGTGGATCGGTGGCCGGCGCCTCCGCCATCACCAACGCCGACGGCGTCGCCGCCGTGGGGCAATGGCGTCTCGGGGCCACGGGGGTCAACCTCCTGAACGCCGAGGTGGATGACGCGACGGTGTCGGGCGAGCCGGTCACCTTCGTCGCCACGACCACCCCGCCGGCCGGTTTCGACGTCGTGGTCCGCTTCGCCCGGGCGCCCACTTCGGCCCAGGCCGTGGCCTTTGCCCGGGCAGAGATACGCTGGGAGCAGATCATCACCGGCGACCTGCCGGACGGCAGGATTCAAGTCCCCGCGGGCTCCTGCGGCAGCGGCACGCCGGGCCTCGACGAGGTGGTTGACGACGTGCTGATCCTCGCGGCGTTCCCCAGCCTCGACGGGCCGGGCAACGTGCTGGCCCAGGCAGGCCCCTGTCTCTTCCGCGACGCCAACAACGACGGCCACTACCAGGTCGGAGAGCTGCCCGGCGTCGGGATCATGAACGTCGATGCCGAGGATCTGGAGTTCCTGGCCCAGAACGACCTGCTGGGGGTAGTCGTCCTGCACGAGATGGGGCACGTCCTCGGCCTCGGCGCGCTCTGGAGCGACATGGGCCTGCTCGCCGATCCCTCGCTGCCGCCGGGCAACGGGACCGATCCGCATTTCACCGGCAACACCGCCCTCGCGGCATTCGACGCCGCGGGCGGAACAGCCTACCCGGGCGCCAAGGTGCCGGTCGAGAACTCCGGCGGGCCGGGCAGCGCCGATGCGCACTGGCGCGAGTCGGTGTTCGACCACGAGCTGATGACCGGATTCATCGACTTCGGCAGCAATCCTCTGAGCGCCATCTCGGCCGCCTCACTTGCGGATCAGGGTTATGAGGTGGATCAGACCGAGTCCGATCCCTATTCCCTGGCGCCGGGCTTCAGTGTGCGCGCGAGCGGCCCCTCGGTCGCGCTTCCGGCCGATATCCTTCGCCTTCCCCTTCGGGACATGGGGAAGGTGCGGTGAGGCGGGGCTGAAAAAGAAAGCGGCGGAAGAGAAACTCTCCCGCCGCTTTGCCGGTGGTGATGGAGGCGCAGGGAATCGAACCCTGGTCCGAATAAGCGTCCGAAACCGCGTCTACGTGCGTAGGCTCGGCTTCTTGCCGTCGCCGCGGGTCGGTGCCGAACCGACCTCCCCTTGGCCAAGCTCCTGAAATCTCACCGCTGATACCGGAGCGGTATCGGCAGCCAGCCCGGATTTGCGATTCGACCTACGGCGCCCCAGGCGGGCTCCGTCTGCCGAAGGTGCGTGAAGCGAGCTTAGCTCAGCTTACGCAGCCAGTGCCAGTTGAGTGTTGGCAGTTGAAGCATTCCAGATGGTTTAACCAGGAGTCTGGACCTGGGCACGCTACGATTTCCTCTTCATACCCGTCGAAGCCAGTCGCCCCCGGGTCCGAGGAATATAAGCAGGGACCGTGCCCGCAGGTAGGGGGTGGGGGTATCCCGCTAGCGGCGGCCTGCCCGCTCCACCCGGTTCCGACCGCTGTTCTTGGCCACGTACAGGGCGGCGTCCGCCTGACCCAGGAGCTCCCCCACAGCGGCGGCCGTCTCGGGACAGGCCGCCACCCCGAACGAGGCCGAGAGCGGCCAGGCCTGCCCCCGCCAATCCCAGGGGGTGGTGCCGAGCTTGAGCCTGATCCGCTCGGCGATCCGCGCCCCCAGGTCCAGTCCGGTACCCGGCAGCCACACCGCGAATTCCTCCCCGCCGATCCGGGCCGCGGAGTCGCCCGATCGGATCTGCTCCCGGATGATCCGGGCAAAGTGCATGAGCGCGGCATCGCCGGCGGGGTGACCCAGCTTGTCGTTCAGCGTCTTGAATTTGTCGAGATCGGCATACACCATGGCGCCGTCCCGAACGTCCATGCGGCTCAGCGCGATGTCGAGCCCGCGACGGTTGAGCAGCGAGGTGAGCGGATCCACCGTCGCGCGCGCCTTGAGCCGGTCCGCCTCGAGCCCGGTGACCACTCGCGGGCCCGCGTTGGTGAGGGCGGCCAGGATCTCGGCCCGTACCGAGCCGACCGGTTCGCGCCCGAGAGGCAGCCAGAGCGCCGCGGCCCCAACCGACCGGGTCCCTGCCTGGATCGGCAGTACCAGGACGGTGCCCGGGTGCTGCCGGCGGTCGGCCACGACGCCACCGAGAGGATCGCCCTCGATCTGGATGAAATCGAGCTCGCCCGCCGCCACCCTGGCGAGCTCGCTCTCGGGCGGGAGCATGGTTTCGAGCAGCCGCCGGTCCCCCCGACCCGACACGCCGACCACGCGCACGCGCGCCTCGGTTCCCGCGTCGGGATCGGGACCCGACTCCAGGGCCGCGACCACCACCTGGCCGTCGAGAATGCGCTCGAGCTGGTAGGCCAGCCGCAGGCCCACGCTGCCCACCGACTCCAGGCTCGCCTCCTGGGTGTGCGCCTGGGCCAGCTCGATGATCTGCGGCCGGCGCCGCACCCCGTCGGCCAGCCGGCGAAGGTCGGTCTCCGCCTCCGCGAGGCGCATCGACCCGGCCGCGTCGGGCAGGAGCATCCCGACGGCCACCCCACCTCCGGCGTGGAACACCAGGGTGCCTCCCTCCATTCTTTCGGCCCCGCTCTGCTCCTGATCCCGCGCCCGCTCCAGCCGCCGGTCCACCGCAACGATCTGCGCTACCGTGAGGCGCTCGCCGTCAACCACGCGCTCCGCCCGGGGCCCCTCCCGCTCGTGCAGCTCGGCGATCCACACGCCCAGCGCCTGATAGCATCGCCGGAGCCAGTCCAATGCCGGATCGGGCAGCAGATGGGGTGAGACCCCGGGGCCGACCTGGCTCAGTCCGCCGCGGCGGGCGAGGTACCACCCCGCCGCACCGCCGACCAGCACCGCGAGCAGGAGCCCGAAGCCCGTCATTCCCGGAGCCAGCCGCGGCTGCGGAACCAGCGGTAGATCAGCAGCGTGACCAGCAGCATGGCTCCCAGGACGGCGGGGTACCCCCAGGGGGAGTTGAGCTCGGGCATGAACCGAAAGTTCATGCCGTAGACGCCCACGATGAAGGTGAGCGGGAGGAAGAAGACCGAAAACACGGTGAGCACCCGCATGACCTCACCCGTGCGATGGGAGGCGAGCGCCAGCTGCACGTTGAGCAGGGTGTTGGCGTCGTCCAGGAGCTCATCGGCGTAGAAGTGGTAGCTCTCCGCGTTCTCCTGGACGTCACGAAACAGCGTCGCCGCCTTTCCTGCCCCGGGAACGATATGCTGGACCACGTCGCTGGTGCGCCAGAGCAGGCGCTTGTACACCGTCACCTGATGCTTGAGGATGTGAATCTCGTGCAGCTCGCGGCGGAATACTTCGCCGGAGACCACGCCGCCGCTGAACAGCTTGGTCTCGAACGCATCCAGACGGCTCTCGATCCGCTCCATGGGTCCGAGATAGGTGTCGAGCGCCGCATTGCAGATCTGCGACAGCAGGAGCGGCAGGAACCCGTTCCGATTCGAATTTTTGGCTATGGCGGGCCGCTCATGAATGGCGCTGAGCCAGGCCTGGTCTTTGCGGTGAATGGTGATGAGGAACTGGGGCGAGAAGAAGATCGCGATCTTGCGCGTCAAGTCCTGCACCGTCACCCCCGACACCTCGGCGCTCTCGTCGCAGGCGCGCAGGATGATGAACGCGTGAGTGTCGAACGCCTCGTACTTGGGCAGGTGCTCGGGGTCGAGGCAGTCATTCACCGCGACGGCGTGCAGGCCGTATCGCTCGGCGATGTCGGTCAGCTCCGCGGCCGTGGGCTGCACGACGTCGATCCAGATGAAGTCGGGGTCGTGCCGCTCCAGCAGGGTGCGGACGGTCACGGGACGCAGATCCGGCTGGCGGCGGCCGCGGCTCCGAATCCATTGTCGATGTTGACTACCGTCACACCCGCCGCGCAGGAATTGAGCATGCCCAGCAGCGCCGCGAGGCCGCCGAACGCGGCGCCATAGCCCACGCTCGTGGGCACCGCAATCACCGGCGCCTTCACCAGTCCGCCAACGACGCTGGGCAGGGCGCCCTCCATCCCCGCGACCACGATGACCACGTCGGCCTCCCGCAGCTGATCGCCCGCGGCCAGGAGCCGGTGCAGGCCGGCGACCCCCACATCGACCAGACGAGCCACCCGGTGGCCGAACGCCTCGGCCACGACCGCGGCTTCCTCCGCCACCGGAAGGTCGCTCGTGCCCGCCGAGATCACCAGAATGGTGCCGGCGTCGGGACCGGGCGCGGGAGCGCCGTCGACTGGCAGGTGGATGGTTCGGGCCAGCGGATTGTGGCGCACTGTGGGGAATGCCGCCGCCACCAGATCCGCCTGCGCCGGGGTGCAGCGGGTGCCGAGGAAGGTGCCGGCCATGGCGGCCAGCCGGGTGCAGATGGCGACGACCTGCTCGCCGGTCTTGCCCTCACAGAAGACCACCTCCGGATGCCCCTGACGCAGGGCCCGATGATGATCGATCCGGGCGAAGCCGAGATCTTCGAAGGGAAGGTGGCGCAGCCGCTCGACTGCCGCCGCGGGGGCCAGTCGCCCGGCCGCCACCTCTGCGAGCAGGTCCTCGAGCTGCTCCGCTCTCACGCCACCTGAGCGACCGGCTCGAGGTAGGCGAGGAAGATCGCCTCGGCCTCCGCGATGGACTCCACCTGAAAGAGCCGCTGGCGGAGGTCGCTCGCGCCGTGCAGCCCCCGGGTGTACCAGCCGAGATGCTTGCGGAACTCGATGACGGTCTTGCGGGTGTCGCCCTGGAGCCGGAGGGCCAGGCGGGCGTGCTCCAGCGCCACCGCGAAGCGCTCCCGGGCGTCGGGGGCGGGCGGCACTGGCTCTCCGGTCAGAAGCGCCTGTCCGTCGCGGAAGAGCCAGGGATTTCCGAAGGCGCCCCGGCCGACCATGATCCCCGCGCAGCCGGTATGCCGCTGCATGCGAAGGACGTCCTGGGCAGTGGTGATGTCGCCGTTGCCGATGACCGGGATGTCCAGCGCCTCCACCACCCGGGCGATCTCGTCCCAGTTGGCCCGCCCGGAGAACATCTGGGTGCGGGTCCGGGCGTGGAGGGTGAACGCACGGGCGCCGGCGTCCTGCATTCGGAGCGCGATGCCGACGGGGTCGCGGACTTCGTCGTTCCACCCGCTCCTGGTCTTCACCGTGACGGGCAGATGGGTCGCGTCGATGACGGCGCGAATGATCCGCTGCACCAGGTCGAGATCCCGGAGGCACCCCGAGCCCCCGTTCCTCTGCACCACCTTCTTGACCGGGCAGCCGAAGTTGATATCGATGAACTCCGGCCGGTAGTGCTCGGTGATGAGCCCGGCGGCCTCCGCCATGGCATTGGGATCGGCGCCGTAGATCTGGATGCCGATCGGCCGCTCGACCTCCTCGAACTCGGCGCCCTCGAGGGTGTTGCGGATTCGGCGGCGGATCGCCTCGGAGGACAGGAACTCGGACAGCACCACGTCCGCCCCCATCCGACGACAGATCTGTCGGTAGGGCGCCTCGCTCACGCCGGCCATGGGCGCGAGAATGAGCGGGATCGGATGGGCGGAGGGATAGGGCAACTGCATGGCCGAAAAATACTTGCCGCGTTGCGCCCCGGCAATGATGTGGGCGCCTGCGCCGCCTCGCTCGTCTCCCTCGCATCCCAGCCCCGGATCCCATGTCCCACACTGGCCTGCTCATCTTCCTCGTCGCCTGGGCTTCTGCCGCGACGGCCCAGAGCGATCCTGTCCTCGAAAGCCGAGCCGAGTTCCGCGCGGCGGCGGCGGCCTACGAAGCGCGCGACTGGCGCGGGTACCTCGCCCACGCCACCCGGGCCCAGGCCCTCCGCCCCGAGCACGGGGGCGTGACGCTGGCCCTCGCCTCGGCCCGAGCCCTCAGCGGCGACACCGCGGGCGCGATCGCCGCGCTTACAGGCTACGCGGCGCGAGGCTACGCCGACGACATCGCCGCGGACAGCGACTTCACGGCCGTGCGAGCCAGCCGCGCGTGGCCGGCCCTCGCGGCGCGGCTCGCGCGCAACGCGGAACCGATCGCGCGGAGCAAGCCCGCCTTCACCATCGCCGACCGAGGGCTTCTGGCGGAGGGGATCGCCTACGACTCCGCGGAGCGGACGTTCTACGTGGCGAGCGTACGGGAACGGAAGATCCTACGGGTCGGACCGGACGGGGGCGCCACAGTGGTGGCGGACTCCACGGCCGGACTCCTGGCACCGATGGGCATGCGGGTCGACCGGGCCGGCCGGCGTCTCTGGGTCGCGACCGCGGCGGTGCCGCAGATGGTCGGCTACACCCCGGCGGACAGTGGTCGGAGCGCGGTGATCGCACTCGACCTCGGCTCGGGCGCGCCGAGTGCCCGCTTCGAGGTTCCCCGTGACGGCGCCGCCCACGTCGTAGGCGACCTCACGATCGCGAGCGACGGGCGGGTCTACGCCAGCGACAGCCGCGCCCCGGTGCTCTACCGAGTCCCGCTCCGCGGCGACACCCTCGAGCGCTTTCTCGAGTCGCCCCTGTTGCTGTCCGCCCAGGGGCTGGCACCGACCCCCGACGGTCGCACGCTCTATGTCGCCGACTACGCTCGCGGCATCATCCGGGTAGACCTGGAGACCCGGAAGGCCGAGCTCCTGCCGGTAGCCGACACGGTGCTTGCCCTCGGGATCGACGCCCTGTCCTGGACCCGGAAGGGGCTGGTCGGGGTGCAGAACGGGGTCACGCCGCATCGGGTCGTTCGCCTGACGCTCGCCGACGCGGGTCGGCGGGTGGCTCGGAGCGAGGTGCTGGAGCGAGCGCATCCGGCGTACGACGAGCCCACCCTGGGCGTCGTGGTCGGCGACGACTTCTATTACATCGCGGATGGCCAGTGGGAGCGCTTCAGCGAGGACGGCACGGTCGCCGATGCGGCCGCGCTCCGGCCGACGGTGGTGCTGCGGCTCCGGCTTTGACACTCTTCACGGCAAGGATTAGGTTGCCGCAACTTTCCCGAATGATGCACACCAGCTCACCCCCACCGGCCATGCAACTCAGGGAATTCTTCCAGCCCGACGCGATCGCCCTCGATCTCCGCGGCGCCGACAAGGATGCCGTGTTGGCCGAGCTGGTCGGCCTGCTCGGCATGGGCGACCGGAACGCGGACACGTTGCTGCGCGTCCTCCAGCGACGTGAGAGCCTGGGCTCGAC
>DASSML010000371.1:0-2425 GCA_035688895.1 Gemmatimonadales bacterium | reverse complement strand
AGGCCGCCGCCACCGGGTCCGGCGCTTGGGTGAGGACGTGCTGGGTCACGCGAAACTGAGGGAAAGGGGAACTTCGATAGTAGTGCGCGGCCAGGCGGCTGGCTAGGCGCGAGCGGGAGGACCCTGGTCCCCCCGCCCGCGCCCACCCCGAACGTCGAGCCTCGGCCGATCATGGCAGAGGCCTACTTGCTGCTCATGGCCTCGCCCGCGGGCGCGATCGTCAGCCGAAGAACTTCGGCGGTGCGGGGATAGGTGAACCCATCGCGGACGTGTGCCACCGCCTTGTGCTCCGCCACTCCGGCCTCGGGGGTCTTCTGCCGCGGCCCCTGGTTCGGGCCGAGGCCCGGCTCCTCGTTGACCTCGGTGCCCGCGTCCCAGAGGAAGAGCTGGGGAGTCATGTCGCCCTGAACCGGCTTCCCGGCGGCGTCGAACAGGGCGATCGGACGATCGTTGGCGTAGAAGAGATCGTTCGACTGGCCGAACATCCACGCCACCGACAGGGTCTGGCCGGGCACCGCTGAGATCTCGAACTGGTAGCCCTGGCCCGGCGGGATCGGTCCGTGCGCCGTGGCGCCCACCGGCAGATCGTCGGCGCCGGCGCTCGCGATGCCCTTCCCTCCCTGGACCGACTTGAGCAGCGGGCCGGGGTTTCCCGTCTCGGCGAGGGTCTCGAGGCCCTTGCCGCCATCCGGCTGCCCCCCGACGAAGAGCGGGTTGGCGCTGCCGCCGTGCACGGCCCAGAGCACCGGGGCCGAGACGAAGGGCGCGGTCTTCCCGTTGGAGAGCTTGAGTGCCTCGCCCTGCGAGATGTTCTCGACCTTGATCGTGAATTTCGTCGGCTGGGCCTGCGCCGCCGCGGCCTGGGCCACGGCCAGCAGCGCCGCCGACATCGTGAGTGCGCGTGCGAGCGACATCGTGTTCCCCCCGGTTCAGGACGCCGGCGCGAGCGGCGCGGTGGCGAAGTTGACGCTGAAGCGGCGGCACCAGATCGTGACGGCGCGGTACCGCGTCAGGTCGAGATCATCGGGCACGTCGTAGTTCTGGTCACCCTCGTTGCCCTTGAGCCGGCCCAGCTCGACGAAGCCGGCCTTGGTGACCGTCTCGTTGTCGGCGGCGTCGGCCGCGGCCACGAGGTAGACCCGGACGTCCGGCCCGTTGGAGGTGGTGAAATCCGTGAGGCGCAGCACCCGGCGCCCGCCGCCCACGTCCTGGATCGTCGCGGTGCCATGGGTCTCATGGGCCACCGAGTGGAACTGCCCGGCCGAGAGCGACCGCGCCACCGTGGCGCCCACGCTGGCCACCTCTTCTTCGTTCACCTTCTTGTTCACGAACAGCAGCTCGGGGCGGAAGAGATACCAGCCCACGAGCCCGAGAACCACGAACCCTCCGATCCAGATGCGGCGTTTCATCCCTCATTCTCCTGGCGTGTGCGGAAACGAGTGCGAGCGTGTCATCGGCGGCTGTAATGCCGGCAGGCTCGAAAAGGTTTCCGCCGCGGCCACCGGCCGGCGCGCCTCGCAGAAGATGCAGCGCTTCCGGTTCTGGTGATGCAGCTTGGCACAGAACACGGCCTCCCTGCCCCGCCGGCGCAGGTACAGCTCGGCGGCGGCGAGCATCCCGGCCGGCGGGGCGAGGAAATAGATCCAGAGCGCGGTCCAGTCCCGGGCGAAGAGCGCGGAGCCCAGAGTTCGCGCCGGATTCATGCTCATGCCGGACAGGGGCGCCTCGACGGTGATGAAGAGCGCCACCAGGATCCCGGCGCAGAGCCCGGTGTAGCGGGCGAAGCGCCCGTGATTCGAGACCCGGAGGATGACCGACATCAGGAGAAAGGAGATGACCGCCTCGGCGAGGAACGCGACCGCGATGCCGGAGGGACCCGGCACCGTGGCCGCGAAGTGCGTCGCGGGGTCGGCCAGGCGGGGGCCGAGCACCGTCCAGGCCACCCACACGCCGGCCGCGGCGCCCGCGAACTGGGCGCCGACGTAGCCGAGCGCGTCCCGCCTCCGCACCTTGCCGAGCCGGAAGAAGGTCAGCGTGGTGGCGGGGTTGAAGTGCGCCCCCGACTGCATGCCCCAGGGCGAGTAAATGAGCGACACCGCGGTGCCGCCCATCGCCAGGCCGGTCAGGAGCCGGCGCAGGCCGGCGTCCGGGACCATGAGACGCACCGGCGAGGACGGGTAGTCCAGCAGCACCGTGAAGGCACACGCCGAGATCATGAAGATCCCGAGCAGCGCTGCCTCCATCAGGTACTCGACCCGGAACCGGGCGGTCATGCGACGATCGCGGCGAGCCTGGGGTTGGAGACGCGCGCAGGCCCGTCCGGCAGGACCTCGAGCTGAAGCCGCAGCGCTTCGCCGACGGACCAGGCCTGGAAGGGGCAGCCCCGCGGCGTATGCGGCGCCTCGGCGTCCGCGATCTCCGAGAT
>DASSML010000370.1:0-3763 GCA_035688895.1 Gemmatimonadales bacterium | reverse complement strand
GACCCGCCCCCGGGCGAGCAGCACCGAGGGGTGCCGGGCCGCGTCAGTCGTGGCCGAGCGGCGCAGGGCGTCGAGCGCGACGTTGAGCTTGATGTTCACCCGCTGGCGCAGGGCGGTATTGGCGAGCTCCACGAGGCCGCGATCGAACGCCGGATCGACTGCGGCCGACTTGGCGAACGCCACCGCGGAGCGGGTGAGCGCGTCCTTGCCCAGCATCGTCTTGATGCCGGTCACGAAGGACACCTGGGAGTCGCCGATGCCGTATTCGGCCAGCCCCATCCCGTACCAGCTGTAGGGCCAGTCGGGCTTGAGGTCGATGGCCCACTGGAATTCAGAAGCGGCGTCCTCGTAGTGCGCACCCCCGCCGAGCTCCCCGAGGCGGAGCGAAAGGAAGCCGAGCTTGAGGTGGCTGAGCGCATTGTTGCGGTCGACCTTGGTCTTCGCGATCATGTGCTGCTCGAGCGCCAGCAGGCCGATCGAATCGACTGTCCCACCGACGCTGTCGCGGAACCGCTCGAGCTCGAGGCGCTGGTCGGGAGTCTGGGCAGTCAGGCGGGGAGCGGAGGCAAGAAGGGCAAGGGTCAGCAGGATCGCTCGCCTGCCCCATCGGAGCCGGGGGTCCGCGCCGGGGCGGGTGCGCGCACAGGGAGAGTGAGGGGAACACATTCGCGACGATCCTCATTGCAACTTAACCATAGGCCGGGCAGGTCGCGCGGGGAGCAGGCGCGCATCAGCCTAGGAGACGCCCGGCCCCCTGCCCTGCACACGCCTAGGGGGCACCCTCGGCCCGCTCCCGCAGGAAGCGCCGCAGCCCCTCCCGCACCGCCTCGGCGTACCGCCGGGCGCCCTCGGGCGAGCGTAGCGCGGCCTCCTGCTCCGGCAGGATCATGAACAATCCCTCGGTCAGCACCGCCGGCATCCAGGTCGGACGGACCAGGGCCAGGTCTCCCCGGCCGATCCCGAGGTCGCGCACGCCCAGCCGGCGGACCAGCGCGTCCTGTACCGCGCGGGCGAGCGGGATGCTGCGGGGCTGGTTGTAGTAGACGCTGCTGCCGCTGTTGGTGAACGGGTTCACCCCGTCCGGGAGCGCGTTGTTGTGGATCGACACCAGCACATCGGCATCGGCGCGCTCGGCCAGGTCGACGCGGGGCCAGAGATCGACGGGAACGTCCGCCGTGCGGGTGAGCAGCACCCGGGCACCCTCGGCCTCGAGCAGCGGCTTGAGGGCCTGCGCAATCGCGAGGTTGGCCTCCGCCTCGCGCAGGCCCGTCGGGCCGCTGGCGCCGGCGGGCGGGTGACCGGGATCCACCGCGATGAGCCGACCCTGGAGGGGATGATCCCGGTCGATCTCCGGCGGGCGACGAATCTCCAGGACGAGGTCGTTGCGATCCCAGCTGGTCCGGTAGCCCCAGACCGGCCGCGCCAGCGTCACCGTGAGCGTGACCTCCCGGGTGGCCGGCTGGCTCCAGGCGATTGCCCGCACCAGGCTGTCGGTGGGTCCGTAGCGGATCCAGTTCACGTTACCCACCGCATCGTAGATCCTGAGCGTGATCTCCCGCTCCGTCTCCGTGAGCTCGAACGGCGCCCGGCGGGACACGGGAATCCGGATCCGCACCCGGTCGGAGTCGGGACGGACCAGCACCGATCCCACCACCGCCGGCGTCATCGGCTCGAACGGCAGCGGGACCGTCTCCGCCGAGGCGACCCAGGCGTCCGACTGGGGGGAGAGGGCGAGCCGGAGGTCGCCGTTCATCCGGCCGGTCGCCCGGGCACGGGTGCCTCGGGGAAAGAACCAGTGGTACGTGCCCGCCGGCAGCGCGCGTCCGGGCGTGATGCCGTCGGTCGTGTCGGTCGCCGCCGTGTCGTCGTCGATCCGGACCATGCGCGGCGTCGTGTCCAGCAGGGCGAGCTGCAGGGGCCAGCGCACGCGGAGGGTGTCCCCGCCCCGGATTGCCTCCAGGGTCGCCCAGGCGGAGTCGGGCAGGATGTCGCCCGGGCAGAGGATGCCGGTCGCGCACAGCCCGGCCGACGAGGCCACGGCCGAGACCGACGCACCGAGCGAGGGGAGCATCGGTCCCGGATCGGGACCGATACGGCGTCCGCGGAAGAGGCCGACATAGCGATCGCGCTGGACCGGCATCGCCAGCTTCGCGGTGTCCCGATCGAAGGCCCGCACCGCCTCGGGCACCGGCTCGGGCTCCCGGACCGGGACGAGCCGCACCAGCGTGCCGTCGGCCAGGCGGAGTCGGAGATCGGCACCCTCTGACGCGCGGGCCGATAGGGTCAGATATTCGGTCCGGGGCCACCACACCCGCCCCCGTGGACTCAGCGCGGCCGTGTCCAGCCACAGCGCGGGGCCCGGCGGCGGCTGCCATCCGGACCGATGGACCGGGTACTCCAGCGTCGCGCTGTCGCTCGCGGTTCTCGCCAGGAGATGGAATCGGGTCACGCTGTCGGAGGTCAGCGGCACCCAGGCGATCCACGCGCCGTTGGGCCAGACCCGCACCGGCGCACCGTCGATCGTGAGAGTGGCGTCACCGGTGCCGAGCGAGCCATAAATGAAGGTCGAGTCCCGCGCGTCGATGCGGGCGGTCGGAGCGGGATACGCCACGCGAAGCCGGAGCGGTCCCGTGACGCGAGGTGGTGCCGGGAGTGACGCAGCCGCCTCGGATCGGGCGGCCTCGCGAGGCGGCGCCGCGGCTGGTGCGGGCGATGCTGACGGGTGGGAAGAGCCGCACCCCGCGAGCAGCACGGCGGCGAGGGCGGAGTGTCGAGCCGGACCCATGCGCTGCAAGGTACATGGCGGCTGAGACTTACGCCAAGACAACGTTGACGCTCCCAGAGCCAGTCCGTAGATTCGTCACACTCCCGACGCCAGGACAGGAACTACTGCAAGGAATCGCCACGGTGACTCTCGCCGTCCCTGCCGGTCAATCGCTCGCAGACGGGTCTGAGGGGTTCGGCGCGGCCGAGGCGCGCGCGTGAGCGACGCGCCCGTGAAGGTGTCGGTCTTCGGCAAGACCGATCTGGGTCGCACTCGCGACCACAACGAAGACACCTTTCTCGTGGCCGACCTGAGCAGCGGCAACGCCAACCTGCTGCCCGAGGTGCGGGAGCACGAGATCGGCTCGCGCGGCTCGCTCTTCATGGTCGCCGACGGCATGGGCGGCGCGGCGGCCGGCGAGCTCGCCAGCGAGATGGCCACCGACCTGATCTACCATCATCTCTCCACGGCGTGGGCCGAGGACGAGGACGCATCGGCATCGCGGTTCGCCTTCCGGATGAAGGAAGCGGTGGAGCTCGCCAACCAGCAGATCTACGGCTACGCCCGCGAGCACCCCGAGGTGCGAGGCATGGGCACGACGGTGACGGCTGCCGGCGTCTTCGGCGAGCACCTGTACCTTACCCAGATCGGCGACAGCCGTGGCTACCTGGTCCGGAACGGCTCGGCTATCCAGCTCACGCGGGACCAGTCGCTGATGCAGCGACTGGTGGACGCCGGCGAGCTGACCCAGGAAGAAGCCGAGCAGAGCGAGCGGCGGAACATCATCCTCCAGGCGCTCGGACCCGACCCCCGGTCAAGGTGGACCTCAGCCACCAGGAGCTGCGCCGCGGCGACATCCTCCTGATCTGCTCGGACGGGCTGTCCGGACTGGTGAAGCGCGAGGAGTTCGCGGAGCTGGCGGGTCTCCACGAAGATCTGCCCTCGCTGTGCACCGCGCTGATCGATCTGGCCAACGAGCGGGGCGGCCCCGACAACATC
>DASSML010000369.1:0-6176 GCA_035688895.1 Gemmatimonadales bacterium | reverse complement strand
CAACGAAACCAGCAAGGGCACCATCGACGCCGACCTGTTCGACACCGAGACGCCCAACACCGTCGCCAACTTCGAGAAGCTCGCCAACAGCTCGTTCTACGATGGCACCCGCTTCCACCGGGTCATCGCGAACTTCATGATCCAGGGTGGCGACCCCCTATCGAAGGAGCCGGGCAACCCCCGTGTCGGCACCGGCGGCCCGGGGTACAAGATCAAATGCGAGACACACCTCAACACCCACAGGCACGTGGCCGGGACCCTGTCCATGGCCCATGCCGGCAAGGACACGGGCGGCAGTCAGTTCTTCATCTGTCACTCGCCCCAGGCGCACCTCGACAAGGTGCACACGGTGTTCGGTCAGGTGCGTGAAGGCATGAACGTGGTCAACGACATCCGGCAGAATGACGTGATCAACAGCATCCGGGTGTCCTGAGCTGCATCTCGACTTCGCCCTGGTCTCCGACTACGCCCTGATCGACCAGCAGGGCAAGCTGAGCGTGCTGGGAATCTTCCAGCATGTCTGGCTGACCAAGTTCCCGGCCGTCTGCCCCCGCACCCACCTGGTGCTTCGGGTGCGGGGGCGGCGCACCGAGATCGGCGTCCACACCATCCGGATCCGGTTCGTGGACGAGGCGGGCACAGAGCTGCTGGGCGGCGAGGGGACGGTGCAGTTCGGCGAGCCGCCGGCTGGCGTGGTCGATGTCGAAGCGGGAGCCGTGCTGGTGTTCGACATCCCCCTGCCCCGCCCCGGCCTCTACGCCTTCGAGATCTCGCTCGATGGCGAGCTCGGCAGCCGGGTGCCCCTTACCGCCGCGCAGGTCGAGAACTAGCTCCTCTTTTCCTTCACCTTCGACGCTGCCCGGATCCATGGCCCTCGACCGTCCCGCCGCCCTCGCCCTCATGCAGCAGTACACCGCCTCCGACGCGCTCCGGAAGCACATGTACGCCGTTGAGCTCGCCATGCGGGCCATGGCGGCACAGGCCGGGGAGGATCCCGACGCGTGGGGAATCGTCGGGCTGTTGCACGACTTCGATTACGAGCGCTATCCCAACGACGCCCACTCCCCGACCGACGAGCACCCCGCCGAGGGGGTGCGGATCCTGGCCCAGCGCGGCCTGCCCGAGCCGATGCAGCGGGCCATTCTGAGCCACGCCAATTACACCGGCGTCCCCCGCGATACCCCGATGGCGCGCGCGTTGTTCGCGGTGGACGAGCTCTGCGGCTTTCTGGTCGCCTGCGCGCTGGTGCGGCCGTCGAAGAGCATGCAGGACCTGGAGGTCTCCAGCGTCAAGAAGAAGCTCAAGGACAAGGCCTTCGCCCGGGGGGTGAGCCGGGAGGACGTGACCCGCGGGGCCGAGGAGATCGGCGTGCCTTTGGAGGAGCACATCGCCTTCGTCCTCGCGGCCCTGCGCCCCCACGAGCAGACGCTGGGCCTCGGCCAGGGGTGACGGCCCGTCCCGGGACGGCGGAGCAGTCCGTCGCCTGCGCCATCAACCGCGCGGCGGCTGGCCGTCCGGTGCCGGGAAACAAGGTGGACCTGCTCATCGACGGCCCCGACGCCTACGGGGCGATGCTGGAACTGATCGCCGACGCCGCTCGCTGGATCCACTTCGAGAACTACATCATCCGCAACGACGCCGCGGGGCGCCGCTTCGCCGACGCGCTGATGGAGCGGTCGCGTGCAGGTGTGCGGGTGCGCGTCCTGTACGACGCGATCGGCTCGCTCTACACCTCGCGCAGGCTCTGGCGCGACCTCCGCCGCGCCGGCGTCGAGGTCCGGGGCTTCCACCCGATTCGCCCCCTCAACCTGGTCACCAACTTTTCCCGCAATCATCGCAAGCTGGTGGTGGCCGACGGATCCCGCGCGGTCATCGGCGGCCTCTGCATCGGCTGCGAGTGGACCGGCGAGGGGCACCCCGACGGCCGGCCCTGGCGCGATACGGCCGTGCGGATCGCGGGGCCTGCCTCCGCGGTGCTGGACCAGGCGTTCGTTCGGACCTGGAGGGTCGCCGGTGGGGTCGTGCCGGACGACAACGTGGCCGGCCGGGTGACGCCGGAGGGTGACGCAGAGGTCCGGGTCATCGCCGGCGAGCCGGGACGCGAGCGCACCTTCCGGGTGATCGAGCTGCTCGCTGCCGGCAGCATCGAGCGCCTCTGGATCACCGATGCCTACCTGGTGGCACCCCCGCGGCTGCTGCAGGGGTTGCGGGACGCCGCCAAGGACGGAGTGGACGTCCGGCTCCTGGTTCCGGGCTCCAGCGATCTTCCGCTGGTCCGAAACCTCTCCCGCATCGGCTATCGCGATCTGCTCAGGAGTGGCGTCAGGATCTACGAGTGGGACGGCCCGATGCTGCACGCGAAGACCATGGTGGCCGACGGGCGCTGGGTCCGCGTCGGGTCGAGCAACCTGAATCCGTCCAGTCTGATCGGGAACTACGAGCTGGATGTGCTGGTGGAGGACCCCGGCCTGGGCGAGGCGATGGAGCGCCAGTTCCGCCTGGACGTCGCGCGGAGCCGGGAGGTGACCCGCCGGCCGCTCCGCGGGCCCCGGCGCATCAGCCGGGCCCTGCCCACTGCGCTGGATCATCGCGAGCCCGACATCGCGGGCATGCACTACCATCGCCCACGACGCGAGGCGGGCCGCCGGGCGGCTCTGGCCCTCAGGACCATCGCCGCCAATGCGCGCCGCTCCGTCTTCCTGCCGCTCGCGGCGATCTTCGTATCGCTCGGGGTGCTGTTCTTCGTGCTGCCGCGCGTTACCGCCCACGCCTTCGGGGTGATCTGCGCGTGGCTGGCCGTCGGCGCCGGGAGGGAGGCGTTCCGGCGGCGGGCGGATCGCTAGCCGCTAGTCGTGGTCCGCCGCGCGCCGGCCCAATTCCTCGAAGCGCTCGCGCTGTTCCGGAGTCAGGATCTGGAGCAGGTCCGTGCGGGTGCGGCCGGCGATCGAATCGAACCGGGGGCGGACCTGATCCCGGAGGGCCCGCATATCCGCCTCCCGCCGCGCCAGCACGCTGTCCACCCGGATTCGCTGTTCCCCCGTCAGATCGAGACTCGCGTCGAGCCGATCGAGCAGCTCGCTCCTCGGGTGCCGGTTGGGCGGGGGGCGAAAGGCGGTCCCTCGGGCCAGGAACCCGAGGTGCCGGGATTGCCACATCGACTGGTCGAGCGCGACTCCGGCGGCGACGCCTCCGATGGCCGCGAGCAGCAAGGCGAGCACCGCCAGCAAACGCGGGCGGAGCCGGGCCCAGTTCATGGCTCGCTCCAGGGTGAGAGGGTATCGGAATCGTCGCCCGAGATGAGGGAGGCCAGGACCGCGTCTCCCGGGTACCGGCCGATCACCTGAGCCACGGCGGCGGTCTCGGGAGCAGCCTCGGGCGCCGAGGAGCTCGAGAACGGCGATCCGAAGAGCACCAGGCCGCTCAGGACCACCGCGGCCAGCCCGGCCGCGGCCGCCGCCGGCGCCCAGCGGGCCGCGATCTCCCACCAGGCCGGCGCGGTCGCGCGGGCCGCCTCGCGGCGGACCGCGCTCATGATCGCCGCCTCCAGCCGGGCGGCATCCTGCTCCGCCAGTGGTGGAACCGACACTCGCCCCACCAGCCGCCGCAGCAGGGGATCAGGGACCGGATCCCGGTCCCACGCGCCATCACTCCTCATCGAGTGCCTCCTGGAAGGGCGCCAGCCGCTCCCGCAGCGCGCGCCGTCCCTGATGCAGGTACCACCGGACGGTGCCGGGGTTGAGCCCCAGCATCTCCCCGATCTCCGCCCCCGAGAACCCATCCAGGTCGAAGAGCTGGACGATCAGACGCTGTCGCTCGGGCAGCTCCGCCAGCGCTCCCAGCACCGTGTCGGCCAGCTCGGTCCGCTCGGCGTCGGCCGCGGGATCGGCGGTGCCCGGGTGGCGCTCCGATTCCAGCGGCTCCGCGGCTCGGCGGGCCAGCGACTTGCGCAGGTTGAGCCCGCGCGTCCATACGATGCGATAAAACCACGGCCCGAAGGGCCGCGAACGGTCGAACGAGCGCAGATTGGCCAGGGCGGTCAGAAAGGCCTCCTGGACCAGGTCCTCCGCATCCTGCCGGTTGCCCAGCAGCCGGTACGCGACATTGTAGGCCGGTTGGAGAAAGCGCCGAACCATCGGCGCGAAGGCTTCGGCATCCCCGGCCAGCACCCGCTCGACCGCCGCGGCATCGGCCGCGATGTGGTCCCGGGGCCCGGCTCCCTCCGTCGGGCTCACCGGCCGCCCATCCCGCGCCCCCCCTGCAACCTGGATGTATACACCCCGGCCGCCGGCAGCGTTGGCCCAACGGTGGAACCCGCCGAGGTGTATATCAATCAGTCATCCTCACTTGGGCGCCAGGGATGGCTTTGCGCCACCGGCCGGGTAGCATTCGGCGTTCGGCCGGGGGCTTCCGAACTGTACAGGATACCGACTCGCATGCGTCAAGTCCCGCTCGCGCTGGCACTGTGGGCCCTGCTCGTCGCTCCCGGGGATCTCGGGGCCCAGGTCCGGAGCATCACCCTAGCCGATGCGATCCGCCTGTCCGAGCGGGTCCAGCCGGGGGTGGTCCGGGCCGCCGGCGACGTGACCACCGCGGCGGCCCAGCGGCGAAGCGCCTGGGGAGCCTACCTTCCGTCGGTTTCGGCCAGCTCCTCGGCCAGCGACTTCTTCGCCGAGGGGCCGTCGCGGGTTGACCCGATCACCGGCCAGGTGATCAGCGGCAACACCACCAACCGGAGCGTCAGCACGTCCCTCACCGCCAGTATGGACCTGTTCACCGGCTTTCGCCGCGGCGCCGAGAACCGGGCTGCCAAGGCCGGCCAGACCGCGGCGGAGGCATCCCTGATCGACGCCCGGTTTCAGCAGGCCCTGACCACCACCAACCAGTTCTTCAACGCGCTTGCCGCAGCCCAACTGGTCAAGGTACGGCAAGCGAGCATGCGGCGGGCCGAGGAGCAGCTCAAGGTCTCGGTCAACAAGCTGGCGGCGGGGTCGGCCACGCGGTCGGACACCCTGCGCTCGCGGGTCACCCTGGGGAGCGCCAACCTCGACCTCATTCAGGCCGGGACCGCGCTGGCAAGCGCGGAGGCCGAGCTGGCCCGGCTGGTGGGTGAGACCGGCCGGATCCAGGCCGCCGACGACTCCGCCTTTTACCAGGTGGTGGCCCCGCTCGACACCGTCGCCATCCGCGCCGAAGCCGAGGGTCAGTCTCCCTTGGTGCGGAGCACGGTGGCCCAGGCCGATGCGGCCCGGGCCGGCTTGTCCGCGGCCAAGTCGGCCTACTGGCCCAGCCTCACGCTCGGGGCAGGCACCTCCTGGAACGCCACGGGCGCCAACGACTACGATCTGCTGAACCAGCGCCAGCTCACCCTGGGCCTGCGCTGGAACCTGTTCGACCGGTTCGACCGGGAGCTGAACGTCGTGCAGCAGTCCGCCGAGGTCGACGTGGCCGACGCCACCGCGGCCGACGCCCGCCGCGAGGTTGCCTCCCAGCTCACCGCCGCGCTGGCCCAGCTCGACGACGCCCGCACCCAGATCGACATCACCCAGACCAGCGTGGTCGCCGCCACCGAGGACCTCCGGGTCCAGCAGGAGCGTTACCGGCTGGGCGCGTCCACCATCGTGGACGTGCTCAGCTCCCAGGAAGCGCTCAACCAGGCGGAGGTCGACGTGGTGGTCGCCCGCTTCACTTACCTGCGCGCCAAGGCTCAGATCGAGGCGCTGATCGGACGGACCCTGTGACCGGCTCGTTCACCGATACCGCGGAACGCATGGCGATGCTCCCGGCGGACATTCCGCGGGATGCCGTAATCGTCACCCGGAATCTGCAGCGCGACTACGACATCGGCGGCGAGGTGGTGCACGCCCTCCGAGGGGTCGACGTGGTGATCCGGAAGAACGAATTCGTCGCCATCATGGGCCCGTCCGGCTCGGGCAAGTCCACCCTCATGAACCTGATCGGCTGCCTCGACAGCCCCACCGGCGGGGAGTACTGGCTCAACGGACACCGCGTTTCGGAGCTGCACGACGACGAGCTGGCCCGGATCCGGAACCGCGAGATCGGGTTCGTGTTCCAGACATTCAACCTGCTGCCCCGCGCGACCGCACTGCACAACGTCGAGCTTCCGCTGGTGTACGCCGGCATTGGAAGCAAGGAGCGCCGGACGCAGGCCGCCGAGG
>DASSML010000368.1:0-5527 GCA_035688895.1 Gemmatimonadales bacterium | reverse complement strand
GCCGGTCATCCGCTCGGAGCGCCTGGGCGAGCTCACTTGGCGCTCGCCCCAACTCCCGTCTGGGCGCTCCGGCAATCACGGTGCCGACGGCTGGTTCGTCGCCGCGGGACCGGGGATCGAGGCGGGGGCAGCCGCCGCCGTGCATCCGATCGTGGACCTCGTGCCCACCCTCTACCGTTGGCTGGGGCTCGAGCCCGATCCCACCCTCGCGGGTCAGCCGATCCCCGAGCTGGTGCGATGACGCCCCCGGTGACGCTATGCATCGTCAACTACAACGGGGAGCGCTACCTGCCCCGCACGCTCGAGGCGGTGCGCGGATCCAGCCTGGCGTTCGACGAGATTCTCCTGGTCGACGACGCCAGCCCCGACCGCAGCGTGGCTCTGGTGCGGGAATCGTGGCCCGAGGTCACCGTGCTCGCGCGGGCCACGAACGGCGGCCCGGGCGCGGCGCGCAATGCCGGCTACGCCGCCGCCCGCAACGATCTGATTCTCTTCATCGACAACGACGTCGCGCTCACGCCCGGGTGCGCCGAGCGCCTCCGGACGGCCCTGCTGGAACGCGAGGGGGCGGCCGTAGCCATGCCGCGCGTCCTCTATGCCGCCCGACCCGACACCATCCAGTACGAGGGAGCGGACTGCCACTTTCTCGGGCTCATGGCGCTCAGGCGCGTCGATCAGCCGGCTGCCGAGGCGCCGGCCGGCGTCGAGGAGACCCAGTCGGTAGTGACCTGCGGCTTCCTGGTCCACCGGGGCCGCCGGGGGACGAGTCCGCCCTTCGACGAGTCGTTCATCTTCAACTACGAGGATCACGACTTCGGGGTCCGTACCCGGATCATGGGTCACATCGTTCTGGCCGTGGGAGACGCACTGGTGCTGCATGGTGAGGGGACGGCGGGCCTGTCGTTCCGCCAAGGCCGGGAGCGTTCGCCGATCCGGGTGTACTGCCTGATCCGGAATCGCTGGCGCATCCTGCTCCAGTCGTTCCAGCTCCGGTCACTGGTGCTGCTCAGTCCCTGCCTGGCTGTCTATGAGATCGTGCAGCTCGGCGGCGTCGTCAAGAAAGGCTGGCTCGGCCCCTGGCTCCGGGCCGTCGGCTGGATTCTGACCAACCCGGGCACCATCCTCGAACGGAGGCGCGCGGTGCAGCACGACCGCCGCACGCCCGACCGCGCCGTGTTGGTGGGAGGACCACTGCCCTTCACCCCCGGTTTCGCGCCGAGTGGGTTCGAGCGCCTGGCCCGAGGCGGCCTCGATCGCTTCGTGGCGAGGTACTGGCGAATGGTGCGGGGCCGGCTCTAGGCGCCGGGGAGCTGGGCGGTGTAGGTCTCCTCCCGCACCCGGCGAAAGCCGCGCCGCAGGTAGTTGGGAAGCGCGGCGGGATGATCCAGGGTGCAGGTGTGCAGCCAGACCCGGTCGGCGCCGAGGCTCCACGCGGTCTCGGCCGCGCGAGTCAACAGATGGCCACCCCACCCTCGCCCGAAATATTCCGGCAGCAGTCCGAAGTAGGCGATCTCCACCGCGCCGTCGCCCGGGGCGCGGAGCTCGAAGTACCCCGCCGGCGCGGCCCGCCAGGTGAGGAGCCAGAGCGACGTCGCGGGGTCGGCCAGGTACGCCTGGATCTTCGCATCGTCCCAGACCAGTCGGTCGGTCCAATGGAAGGCGCGCCCCACCTCGGCGTACAAATAACGGAAGAACGAGACCGGACACTCATATACCCGCTCCAGGCGAGGAGCGGGCTCGGGCGCCGTGGCCGGGCGCAATTCGTCCGGCGACGACATCTCGAGATAGGTGCGGATCACCTGGACCGGGGGCATGGCGGATGCTGGGGATTGTAATGAATGAAGGCTCCGGGGAAAGTCCCCGGAGCCTTCATCCTGAGGTCAGTAACCGCGAGGGTTACTGAGGCTTCGTTGAGTCGGTCGGCGCGCCGGTCGACGGGTTGGCGCTGCTATCGGTCCCGGTGCTGGGAGCGTAGCCGCTGGTCCCGCTGCTGTCGGCGCTCATCCCCGAGTTCTGCCCCATGCTGCTGGTGTCTGGGGTGGTCGGAACCGGCGCCGCGCTGGTGGTATCAGTCGGCGTGGTCGGATACTGACCGCTCGTGGTGTCGGTCGGCGTGGTCGGCACCGGCGCCGCGCTGGTCGTATCGGTCGGGGCGGCCGGGGCCATCCCGGTATCGGCCGGCTGCGCGGTGGTAGTGGTATCGAACCCGCCCGTGGTGGTGTCATTCGTCACCGCGGTGGTGTCGCCCTTCTCGGGGGCGGCGCCCATCTCGTCGCCACCTCGGTTGTGGCAGGCTGCCAGCGACGCGGCGGCAGCGAGCATCCAGAGCATCTTCTTCATGAGGTACACTCCCTGAGTCGACGGATCATTTGCCCGCCCCAGACGTCAACTTCAATCGTCCGCCGGCCGCGGGCCCCTGTGCTGCAGTCGTTTCGCGGGGACTAACCTACAGAGGGAAGGCGTTTGCCACTAGGTCACAGATCACACTCGCTGGAAGGCATCCAGGGCACACCGGGATTTCATGACCTAACATCATGATATATAAAGGATTATGGTGTTACACATCGGAGTGAAAATGCTTGCACTTTTTGAGTCCGCCGTCCGCTAGCGACCCACGGCCGCCCCGACGACCGGTTTGACCCCCTTTTTCACGGCGTTTCGCTTCAGGACTCCAGCGCGGGCAGATCGCGGAACAGCTCCAGCGCCTCCGGGTTGGCCAGCGCATCCGCGTTGCGCACCGGCCGGCCGTGAATCACCTCGCGCACGGCCAGCTCGGTGATCTTGCCGCTGATCGTGCGCGGGATATCGGCGACCTGGACGATCCGTTTGGGCACGTGGTGGGGACTCGCGTGCTGCCGGATCCGGCCCCGAATCCGCTCCTCCAGTCCCGGGTCGAGGTCGTACTCCGGTCGGAGCCGCACGAAGAGCACGATTCGAACGTCGCCGTCCCAATCCTGGCCCACGACGAGACTCTCCAGGACCTCGGGTAGCTGCTCGACTTGGCGGTAGATCTCCGCCGTTCCGATTCTCACGCCACCCGGGTTGAGCGTGGCGTCGCTCCGGCCCAGGATGATGAGGCCGTCGTGACGGGTCAGGCGGGCCCAGTCGCCGTGGCGCCAGACTCCGGGGTAGTGCTCGAAATACGCCCCGCGGTACTTGGAGCCGTCGGTGTCGTCCCAGAACGCCACCGGCATGCTGGGGAACGGCCGGGTGCACACCAGCTCCCCATCCTCCTCCCGCACCGGGCGCCCCGCAGCGTCGAATACTTCGACCGCCATGCCCAACCCACGGGTCTGTAGCTCGCCGCGCCACACCGGGCCGGTAGGATCGCCCAGGGCGAAGCAGGAGATGATGTCCGTACCCCCGCTCACGCTGGCCAGGTGGAGATCCGCCTTGACGTCGCGATACACATAGTCGTAGCTGGCCGGCGCGAGCGGGCTCCCGGTGGACAGGATCGCCCGAAGGGAGCCGAGATCGCGGCTCCGACCCGGGTGGAGCCCTTCCTTCTGGGCCATCGCCAGGTACTTCGCGCTGGTACCGAAGATGGTGACGCGCTCCTGCTCGGCCATGGTCCACAGGATATCCGGCGGGCTCAGCGCGGCTCCATCGAACAGCACCACGGTAGCCCCGACCGCGAGACTGGACACCAGCCAGTTCCACATCATCCAGCCACAGGTCGTGAAGTAGAAGATGCGGTCCTCTCGTCGGAGGTCGGTGTGGAGCACCAGCTCCTTCAGGTGCTGCAGCAGGGTGCCGCCCGCGCCGTGCACCATGCACTTGGGGAGCCCGGTGGTGCCCGAGGAGTACATGATGTACAGCGGATGATCGAACGGCAGGCTGGCGAAGGTGAGCGGCCGGTCGGGCGCGTCGGCGACCCACTCGTCCCAGAGGACTGCTCCCGGCAGTCCGTCCAGCGCCGGACTCGGGTCCGCATACGGCACCAGCACCAGCCGCTCGATGGCCGGAATCCGGTCCCGGATTTCGCGGACCCGTGGCAGGATGTCGATCCGCTTGCCCGCATAGCGGTACCCGTCCGCCGCGATCAGCACGCGAGGCCCGATTTGGCCGAACCGGTCATAGACCCCATTCGCCCCGAAATCCGGCGAGCAGGATGACCAGACCGCGCCGAGGCTGGCCGCGGCGAGCATCGCGATGACCGCCTCGGGCATGTTGGGCAGGTATCCCGCCACCCGATCGCCGGCCACGACCCCCTCGGCCGCGAGCGCCGCCGCCACCCGGGCGACCCGGCCGCGAAGCTCGCGGTAGCTGACCGCGACCTGCCGCCCCGCCTCGTTCCAGAACACCAGCGCGTCGCGTTCGTCGTCGTAGCGGAGAAGGTTCTCCGCGAAGTTGAGCCGTACGCCGGGGAACCAGCAGGGGCCCAGCACCGGATCGGGCGGCGCCATGCGATCGAGGCCGACGCCAACCTGGTCCCACGGCGCGCGTCCGGGCCGCTGTTCCGCCACCACGCCGCAGAACTCCCACACCACGGGCCAGAACCTTTCCGGGTGGGCCACCGACCAGTCATAGAGCGTCGCCAAATCCGAGACCTGCTCCGCCCCGAATGCGGTGCCCCGGACCCGCTCGATGAAACGGGTCAGGTTGGCCCGCGCCACCCGCGCCGGACCGGGGGTCCAGACCGGTTCGGCATCGGGCGCGGCGGCGGCGGCCGGCACGGCCGGCTCAGCTGGTGGGCGGATTGAACTGCGCGTGCTGCGCGTCGAGCCAGGACTTGTGGTAGTTGGGATCTTCGATCGGGAGCGCGGCCTTGGCCACGTGCAGCGGACGGAAGCTGTCCATCATGACCGCCAGCTCGTCGGTGTACTTGGCCCCGATGCTGGCCTCGGCCCGGCCCGGATGCGGACCGTGCGGGATTCCATCGGGATGGTGGGTGATGCTGCCGAACTCGATCCCCTTCCGGCTCATGAACTCGCTGGAGGCGTAGTAGAGCACCTCGTCCGAATCCACGTTGCTGTGGTTGTACGGCGCCGGCACCGCCTCGGGATGGAAGTCGTAGGGGCGGGGGCAGAAGCTGCACACCACGAAGCCGTCGCCCTGGAAGGTCTGGTGCACCGGCGGCGGCTGGTGCACCCGGCCCACGATCGGCTCGAAGTCCATGATGTTGAAGGCCCAGGGATAGAAATACCCGTCCCACCCGACCACGTCGAAGGGGTGATGGTCGAGGATGATCTCATTGAGCCCGTCGTACTGCTTCACCAAAATGGGGAAGTCGCCCTTCTCGTCATGGGTCTTGAGCGCCGACGGCCGGCGGATGTCCCGCTCGCTGTAGGGCGCGCCTTCGATCAGCTGGCCGAACTCGTTGCGGTAGCGCTTGGGCCAGCGGACGTGTCCCCGGCTCTCCATCACCAGGAGCTTGGTGGGCTCGCCCTTGAGGTCGAGCCGCCAGCGATGGAGGATGCCCCGGTGGATCACCAGGTAGTCGCCCTCGCGGAACGGCAGGTCGCCAAATACGCTCTCCAGCGTCCCGCTCCCCTTGCTCACGTACACCAGCTCGTCGCCCTGGGCG
>DASSML010000367.1:0-2049 GCA_035688895.1 Gemmatimonadales bacterium | reverse complement strand
TGACGAAAACATCACCAAGGGCGGCGCGACCATGGGCACGCCGGCCTACATGAGCCCCGAGCAGGCGGACGGGGCGATGGCCGTGGATGCCCGCACCGACATCTACTCGCTGGCCGTGGTGCTGTACGAGATGCTGGCGGGGGCGCCGCCCTATCCGGGCACGACCGCGATGTCGGTGATCGCCAAGTGGCTGAGCGAGCCGCTGCCGAGCGTGCGTGCCGCGCGACCGGAGGTGCCGGAGGAGGTGGACCGTGCGCTCCGCCGGGCGCTGTCGCGGTCGGCCGGCGGACGGTTCGGGACGATGGCGCAGTTCGCGAGGGCGCTGACAGGCGGCGCAGTGGCGCAGGGACGCAGGGTCGCAGGATCGTCCGGCCTCGAGGTGAAGCCGGTGGGTACGCCCCTGCGCCATCGCGGCCCTGCGTCCCTGGGCGCTCTCGCCATTGCCCTCGCCCTCATCACCACCAGCTTCTTCGCGTGGCGCCATCGCAGCGCTCCGCCGCCCCCATCCCCCAAGCTTCTCGCCGTGCTCCCCTTCGAGAACCTGGGCGACTCGGCCGACGCCTACTTCGCCGACGGGATCGCCAACGAGCTCCGGAGCAAGCTCTCGGAGCTGAGCGGCGTGCAGGTGATCGCGCGAGGAAGCAGCAACCAGTACCGCGGGAGCACCAAGCCGCCGGAGGAGATCGCTCGGGAGCTGGGGGTGAGCTATCTCCTGACCGCCACCGTGCAGTGGGACAAGGCGCAGCAGAAGGGAGCGCCGAGCCGGGTGCGGGTCATCCCGGAGCTGGTGGAGGTCACCCCGCAGCACGCCGCCCGCGCCCGGTGGCAGCACCCGTTCGACGCGGCGCTGACCGACGTGTTCGCGGTGCAGGCCGACATCGCGGTGAAGGTGGCCGACGAGCTGGGGGTCGTGCTGGGCGACAGCGTCCGCCGCCGGCTCGCCGTCGCCCCCACAGACAACCTCGCGGCCCACGACGAGTTCCTGAAGGGCGAGGCCGAGGCGCAGGAGATGAAGGCGGACAACGCCGGGCTTCGTCGGGCCATCGCCTATTACGAGCGGGCTGTGGAGCTCGACTCGTCCTTCGCCGAGGCGTGGAGCCAGCTCTCCCGGGCCCGCACCTCGCTCTACTCCAATGCCGTGCCCGACTCGGCGCTGGCCGAGGCGGCGCGGACCGCCGCCGACCGGGCGCGGGCCCTGGCGCCGAACGATCCGCTGACCTTTCTCGCCGCGGGGGATCTCTACAGCAGCGTCCCCCCGACCGACAACCGCCGGGCCCAGGCCGCGTACGGCCAGGGCGTCCGGCTCGCGCCCGAGGACGTGGATCTCCTGAGCGCCGCGGCGAGCGCCTCGTTCGTGGGAGGCCAGTGGGACAGCGTCGCCGCGCAGCTCCAGCACGCGCTTCAGCTGGATCCCCACTCGTTCACGGTGGCGCGCCGGCTGGCCACGACGCGGCTTTTCTTCCGGGAATATGCCGCCGCCGACTCGGCGATCGAGCGCGCGATCGACCTCGCGCCGACCAACCCGCAGGCCGCGCTGCTCCAAGTGATGATCGCGGTCGCGCGGGGCGACCTGCCCCACGCCCGGGCCGCGGTGACAGCGGGCGCCGGCCGGATGGGCGCCACGACTCTCTACGCCTTCCTTTCCATGTACCAGGACCTGTACTGGGTACTCGATGATGCCCAGCAGCGCCAGACGCTGGCACTGCCGCCAAGCGCCTTCGACGACGATCGCGGCGTCTGGTCGCTGGTCCGCACAGAGCTGTACCATCTCCGGGGCGACAGCGCCCGCGCGTTGGCGTACGCCGACTCGGCCCGGCTCGCGCTCGCGGCCCAGAGCCGAGCCGCGCCCGAGGACGCGCAGCGCCACGCGATCCTTGGCGTGGCGCTGGCGTATCTGGGGTGGAAGGCGGAGGCGATCCGTGAAGGCCGCCGGGGTGCGGAGCTGCTGCCGATCAGCCAGGACGCGATCAATGCGGCCTACGTCGAGCTCCAGCTGGCCAGGATCTACGTGCTCACCGGGGAGCCGGACCAGGCGGTTGAGCTGCTGAA
>DASSML010000366.1:0-3079 GCA_035688895.1 Gemmatimonadales bacterium | reverse complement strand
CAACGACAAGGGCACCAGGGCCGTGGGTCTCGTCACCGGCCGGGTCTGGAACCAGGTCGGCGCCACGACGAATCACATCAACATCGACCTCACCGAAGACGACGTGAACAATCAGACGATCACCAACACCCTCAACCTCATCGGGCCCGGCCGGACGCCGAATATCAAGGTGCACGAAGTCTTCCATGTCACGGTGAACGCCAAGGGGATCATCAGGTCACTATTCGACAAGCTGCGAACGTCCTGCAGGTAGTAGCCCCCGACTGCTGCCGACTACCAGGCCGTCAGCCAACCCGCGAAGGCCAACCACGCGGGCGTGCCCGAGGTCATGAGGCGCGCCGAAGCGGCGGGACCATGGCTACACCGGCCGCGAAGTCGCCGCCGGCGCCGGCTGGCTGAGCGTCGGGGCGGTGATCCTGGCTGGAGTCATGACGCTGACCGGGGTCGGGGCGGGCGGCGTCCTGTACTTCCTGGGTTGGCTCCTGGACCGGGTGCTGGTGGTGTTTCCGGGCTGGGTCGCGGGTCAGCTCTCTGCCGGCTGAAACCGCTGAACACAGATGAAAAAGCAGTGGGGTCCGGAGATGAACGCAGCTGAACGCAGATACACCCGATGGTTATTTGTGGGTGGACACCTCACCGGCCGGGAGCTCGACTGGACCAACGGCTGCTTCGCGACAAGATCTCCGCTATCCCACCACAAGAACATCATCTGCGTTCTCTGCGTTCATCTGCGACCCTGATGCTCTTGCTTTTCATCCGTATTTCATCTGTTGCTACCCCGTGCTACCCCCGCCCAAGCTGAAACCGCTCGAACCGATGCAGCGCCTCCTCCACCCGCTGCCGATTCGCGCGTGCCACGCCCCGACCGATCCAGTGCCACCGCTGCACCAGCAGCCGTTCCCGCTCCCGGTCGGTCTTGAGGTCGAGCGCGGCCACCACCCGGTCCCCCACCAGCACCGGACACACGAAGTAGCCGAACACCCGCCGGTCGCGGGGCACGTACGCCTCGAACCGGTAGTCGTACTCGAAGAGCTGCCGGAACCGCTTGCGCTGGATGACCAGGGGATCGAACGGTGAGAGGATGTGAGTCCGCTCCGGCGGCGAGTCGGGGAGGGCGTCGAGCACATCGGGCCGGATCCAGTGCGGGGCCGGCCCCATGCCCTCCACCGACACCGGGATCAGCTCCTTCCGGCGCACCCGCGACTCGGCCAGGCGCCGCATCGCCGGCTTGCCCCGGGGGTTCAGGTAGGAGGCCGAGTCCACGCTCACGATGCCTTGCGCCCGGAGCGCCCGATCGAGCAGGTAGCTCAGCGTCTCCCGTTCCGTCGCCGCGCGGGGCAGGCGGTCCCAGCCGAAGTGGCGGGTCAGCAGCTCGTACGTCTTGAGCATCCCGGTGCGCCGGCTGATCGTCACCTGCCCCTTGTAGAACGCCGCCTCCAGAACCCGCTTGGCCGGCTTGCGGCTGCCCCAGGCGTAGTCCTTCTCCTCCCGCGTCTCGGCGATGTCGCGAATGGTGATCGCGCCCTCTCGTCGGATGCGCGAGACCACCCGACGCAACTCGCTCGGGGATACCTCGCCGAACCAGACGAGCCGCTGCCAGTCGCGCCGCATTCGGCGCACGTAGAAACGGAAGCTCTCCGTCGGCAGGTAGGAGAGGGCGTGCGTCCAGTACTCGAAGACGGTCTTGTCGATGCTCTGGGCCTGATGCAGATGCTCGCGCCGGTAGGACGGGATGCGGGTGTGGAGGATGTGGTGGTGGCTCCGCTCGATGACGTAGATCGTGTCGATCTGGAGGTAGCCCAGGTGCGCGACCGCGGCCGGGGTGGCCTCCGGACCGGACCCGAACGGCTCGGGAGTGTCGAGGCCCTGGGCATGCAGCCACAGTCGGCGCGCCAGGGCGGCGGTGAGATGGAGGGGCGGCACCCTCCCAAACTACTCGTACCTGAGCGCCTGTACCGGATCCACCCGCATGGCTCGGCGCGCGGGAATGACGCACGCCACGAGCACGACCGCGCCGAGCAGCAGCGCGACGCCCACGAAGGTCAGCGCATCCGTGCTGCTCACGCCCAGGAGGAGAGACCCCAGGAAGCGAGTGACCCCGAACGACAACCCCAGCCCGATGACGAGGCCGACGACGGTGAGCAGGATGCCTCGCCCAACGATCATGCGCAGGACGTCGGTCCGGCTCGCGCCCAGCGCCAGGCGGATGCCGATCTCGTGGGTGCGCTGGTTGGTGGTGTACGAGGTGACGCCGTACACGCCGATGGCCGCGAGCACCAGCGCCAGCAAGCCGAATGCTCCGACGAAGGTTCCCCCGATGCGAACGCCGATGGTGGCGAGCTGGCGGCGCAGGTCGAGCGTGGTGACGTCGTAGACCACGACGTCCGGGTCCAGCTCGTGGAGCGCCTGTTCGACCGATTTGGCGAACCTGAGCGGATCACCCGAGACTCGGGCGTTGACCGTCATGCCGGCGCGATAGACCTGATACAGCGGCAGGTACACAAACGGGATCGGCGCCTCGTTCAACTGGTTGTACTTGGCGTTCCGCGCGATCCCCACGACCGTGAACGATTCGTTCGTCAGGTCGGAGATGACCTGCTTGCCGATGGGCTCCTGCCCCGGCCAGTAGCGGTCTGCGAACGTCTGGTTCACGATCATGACCCGCTGGCCTTCCTTGCCATCCTGGTCGGTGAAGTCTCGGCCCTTTTCCAGGGGGAGCTGCAGCGTGGCGAAGTACTTCGGGGACACGATGGCCACCTGCGTCTCCATCGAGACGTTCGGGGGAGGCACGTAGCCCTCCGGCTTGACGCTCGTGGACCCTCCGCCGAACGCCAGCGGGGTCCGGTTGGCGAGCATCACCGATTGCACGCCCGGCAGCGCCTCGAGGCGGGCGAGCAGCTGGCGGTTGAACTCGATGCCGCGGGGCTCTGAGTAGCCGGCGCCGAACAGATCGTACGACGTCATCAGGATGTTGTGGGAATTGAACCCGGGGTCGATCTGCTGCGCGTTGATGAAGCTCCGGATGAAGAGCCCGGCGCACACCAGCAGCAGCAGCGAGAGCGACACCTGCGCGACGGCG
>DASSML010000365.1:0-5220 GCA_035688895.1 Gemmatimonadales bacterium | reverse complement strand
CATCCGTCCAGCACGCTGGTCGATCGGGTCCATCAACGCCTCCGGCACGGGCCCGAGCTGTCCTCTACCCTCTGTCACGACGTGATCGGGCTGCCGGGCGCCCCGGACCTGGTCTGCGAGCGGGTGACGATCGCCCTGCTCGGTGCCGACCCGAGGGTGCGGCAGCTGGCCGACGGACGCTGGGGGCTCGTGGCGGAGGCGCAGGGGTCGCCGCTGCTGGACCAGTGCAGCTTCGCGGTGGTGGACGTCGAGACCACCGGGATGCGGGCCATCGGGAGCGATCGGATCACCGAGATCGCGGTGGTGGTGGTGCAGGGCGGGCGGCGGGAGGTGGTGCTCGACACGCTGATCAACCCGGGCCGGCCGATCCCGCCCGCCGTTTGCGCGATCACCAACATCACCAACGACATGGTGCGCGAGGCGCCGGTGTTCGCCGAGCTGGCCGATCAGGTGCTGGCCGCGCTCTCGGGCCGCATCTTCGTGGCGCACAACGCGCGCTTCGACTGGAACTTCGTGACCGCCGAGCTGCAGCGTTCCCGCGACCTGGTGCTGGATGGGCCGCGGCTCTGCACCGTGCGACTGGCCCGCCGGCTGGTGCGGGGGATTCGCTCCTGCGGGCTGGACAGCCTGACCCGCTGGTTCGGCTTCGAGAACCGGAGCCGGCATCGCGCCGCGGGTGACGCGCTGGTCACCGCCGAGCTGCTGCATCGCCTGCTGGAGCTGGCGCGCCAGGAAGGCGCCCGCACCCTGCAGGACCTGGCGGCCATCGAGGCGCGTCGGACGGGACGGCGGGCGCGCGCCCGACGACTCGCGATGCCCACGCCACCCAGGGAAGACTCCTGTCCGGAGGGGATGTGACCCTGTCGCGCAGCTTCACCGTAGGCCGGCTCCGTTGCCACACCCTCGAGGGGGGCCGGCAGCGGCTCGACGGCGGGGCGATGTTCGGTGTCGTGCCTTATCCGCTCTGGAGCCGCCGCGTGCCGCCCGACGACCGCATGCGGATTCCGCTCGCGATGCGCTGCCTGCTGGTGGAGCACCCGGAAGGCCCGGTGTTGATCGATACGGCGCTGGGGAACAAGGAGGATGCCCGCTTCCTCGACATCTACGGCGTCGAGAACGGCGGCCTGGAAGGCGCGACTCAACTGGAGGACGCCCTCGCGACCGCCGGGTTCCTTCCCCGGGACATCCGGATGGTGATCAACACTCATCTCCACTTCGACCACGCCGGCGGCAACACGACGATGGACCCGGAGCTGGAGGACGACCCTCGGCGCCACGTCCGGGCCACGTTCCCCAACGCCACGTACGTGGTGCAGCGGGGCGAGCTGGACTTCGCCCGAACCGCCAACGAGCGGACCCGGGCCAGCTACCTGCCGGCCAACTTCGAGCCGATCGCCGCGGCCGAGCGCTGGCGGCTTCTGGAGGGCGACGGAGAAGTACTCCCCGGGATCTCGGTGCGGCTCACGCCGGGACATGTGCCGTTTCACCAGGCCGTCTTGGTCCAGGACGGGGGTGAGACCGCGGCGTTCATCGCCGATCTGATCCCGACCACGGCGCACCTGCCGTTGCCCTGGATCATGGGCTACGATCTCGAGCCGCTGCGGACGCTGGAGAGCAAGCGCCGGCTGCTGGACGATGCGGTGCGGGGGGGATGGCGGCTGGTCTTCGAGCATGACCCCACGGTGGCCTGGGGGATCCCGGTGGCGGAGGGCAAAGGCTTGGCACTGCGCGACATCGCGGAGGCGCCACCGGCGAGCCCGGCCGCCGCGCGCGGTTGACACTGCCCCCGTCTCCCGGCTAGGTTTGCCGCTTCGTCAAGTGGGGAGGCAGCTCCCCCACCCTCAGCCTGCCGGCCCGGTGCCGCAGCGCGACCGGGTCCCGGCTTCTTCGAGCGACGGCCGTCTGCCGTCCTGCTCGGGCATCACGGGCACCCGACTCCAGCGAGAGGGTGCCCTTTTCCGTTTCCGTGGAGGCACAGCCACTGTCCACAAGCGATCGTGAAAAGCGAACGCGCATCAACCGGATGATCCGGATCAGTCCGGTGCGCGTGATTGGCCCCGAGGGCGAGCAGCTCGGCGTACTTCCGGTAGAAGAAGCGCTGGCGGCGGCGCAGGATCGGGGGCTGGACCTGGTGGAAGTGGCCCCGACCGCCCGGCCCCCCGTGGTCAAGATCATGGACTACGGGAAGTTCAAGTTCGAAGAGGCCAAGGCGGCGCGGGCGGCCAAGAAGAAGCAGCACATCATCCAGCTGAAGGAAGTGAAGTTTCGCCCCGGGATCGACGACCACGACTTCGAGTTCAAGACCCGGCACGCCCGCGAGTTCCTGGGCGAGGGGAACAAGGTCAAGGTGACGATGATGTACCGGGGGCGGCAGATCGCCCACCTGGATCTGGGCAAGGCGGTGCTGGACCGCGTGGCCGCCGCGCTGGCTGACATCGGCAAGATCGAGATGGATGCCAAGCTGGAGGGGCGGAACATGACGATGGTGATTGCGCCGAAGTAGGCCGGAATGGCGGTAGGACGGTACGGCGGTAGGTGAGGCGACGCTAGCGCCGAACCGCCCGAACACGGAGTCGAGGCCAAGAGACGATGCCTAAGCAAAAGACCAAACGCGCCGCCATGAAGCGGTTCATTCGCACCGGCTCGGGGAAGCTCAAGCGCTTCCACGCGAACCACAGCCACATCCTGACCAAGAAGACGCGCAAGCGGAAGAATCGGCTCAAGAAGGGCGATCTGGTGAGCTCGGCCGACTTCCCGCGCGTGAACCGCCTCCTCCAGGCGTAAGGAGCGATCCATGCCACGCGTCAAGTCCGGTGTCGCCCATCACGCCCGGAAGAAGAAAATCATGGAGGCCGCCAAGGGTGCCCGGGGCGGCCGCAGCAAGCTGTACAAGGCGGCCAAGGAGACGGCCGAGCGGGCCATGCGGTATGCCTACCGCGATCGGCGCAAGAAGAAGGGGGAGTTCCGGGCGCTCTGGATCACCCGGATCAACGCCGCGGCGCGGGTGCACGGCCTGAGCTACAGCCGGCTGGTGGCGGGGCTCAAGAAGGGCGGAGTGGAGATCAACCGGAAGGTGCTCGCCGATCTCGCAGTGCGGGACGCCGATGCCTTCGGTCGCCTGGCCGAGGTGGCCAAGAACAACCAGTAGGCCGCGAGCCGCTCGCCCGCCGTCGTCGCCCCTCGGGGCCGTTCGCGCTCGGCGGGCGGCCCCGCTCACTTTGATGGACACTCGGATGACACCGACCACGACAGCCACGGAGCCGGGCCCGATGGAGCCCACCGGCTATCCCGAGCTCGACCAGATCGCCCAGCGCCTCGACCGCGTGCGCACGCTCGATGCGCGCGAGCTCGAGGCCGAGGAGATCGCGATTCTCGGCCGCAAGGCCGGCGCGCTCACCGCGCTGCTCAAGCGCGTCGCCGAGCTGCCGATCGACGAGCGGAAGCGCTACGGCGCCCTGGTCAACCGGCTCAAGGGTCAGTTCGAGGCGGCCTTCGCCGAGCGGCGGGAAGGCGTGGCCGCCGAGCGGCGGAGCCAGGAGGATGCCGGCCGCGACCTCACCATGCCCGGGCGCGGCCGCTGGGTCGGCGCCGAGCACCCGGTGAGCCGGGTGGTGGACGAGATCGTGGAGATCTTCCGCGGCATCGGCTTCACCGTGGCCGTGGGCCCCGAGGTCGAGACCGACTGGTACAACTTCCTCGCGCTCAACTTCCCGGCCGACCATCCGGCGATGGACATGCACGACACGCTCTACCTCGACGCCCCCGCGGTCGAGGGCGAGCCGTCAGGCCGGCTCCTGCTCCGCACCCATACCTCGCCGGTGCAGATCCGCACCCTGCTCGAGTCGACCCCGCCGGTCCGGGTGGTCATTCCGGGAATGGTGTACCGCAACGACGCGTTCGACGCCTCGCATTCCCCGGCCTTCAGCCAGATCGAGGGCCTCGCCGTGGACGAGGGGATCTCCTTCGTGGACCTCAAGGCCACGCTGATCCACTTCGCCCACCGGTTCTTCTCGCCCAGCACGCGCACCCGGTTCCGGCCCTCGTTCTTCCCCTTCACCGAGCCGTCGGCGGAGATGGACGTCGAGTGCCAGATCTGCCATGGGAGCGGCTGCCCGGCGTGCAAGGGCACCGGGTGGATGGAGATCCTGGGCTGCGGCATGGTGCATCCGCGGGTGCTGGAGAACGTGAACCTGGATCCGGAGCGCTACACCGGCTGGGCCTTCGGGATGGGCCCGCACCGGATCGCGATGCTGCGCTACGGCCTGCCCGACATCCGCCTGCTGCTGGAGGGAGACATGCGGTTCCTGGAGCAGATGGGACGGACGGGCGGACAGGCGGACGGGCGGGGACCATGAACGTCTCTATTCGTTGGCTCGAGGCGTTCCTCCGTCGCCCGCTCGAGGCCCGCGACGCCGCTGACCGCCTGACTATGCTCGGCGCGCCGGTGGATGCGGTCGAACCGGTGAATCCCGGATTGGAGCAGCTCGTCGTCGCCCGGGTGCTCGAGGTGAGCGCTCATCCCAATCCGAAGTTCACCAAGGTTCGCATGACCGTGGTGGATGATGGTACCGGTGAGCCCAAGACGGTCGCGTGCGGCGCCGCCAACGTGACCGCGGGGCGGCTCTATCCCTTCGCCCGGGTGGGCACCCGGGTGCCGGGCGGCAAGAAGGGTCCCCTCGATATCGGCGCACGGGCGATCGGCGGCGTCACCAGCCACGGCATGCTCTGCTCGACCGCGGAGCTGGGCCTGGGCGACGACAGTGAGGGCATCTGGGAGCTGGACACCGATGCCGCGCCCGGCACCCCGCTGCTCGAGGCCATCCCGCTGGCCGATCACCGACTGGTGGTGGACGTCACGCCGAACCGTCCCGACCTGCTGGGCCACAAGGGCATCGCGCGCGAACTGGCCGCGTCGTACGGCGTCCCCTTCCGGCTGCCGGTGATCCCGGGCGCGGACCAGGTGGACGTGCCGCCGCCGCGGCGCGCGACCACATCGGGAACGGTTGGTGGGGTCACCATCACCATCGAGGACACCGAGGGCTGCGCGCGGTTCCACGGCGCCCTGATCCGGGGCGCCACGGTCGGCCCGTCTCCGGACTGGCTCGCCCGGCGACTCGAGGCGGCCGGCGTCCGCTCGATCAACAACGTGGTGGACGCCACCAACTACGTCATGCTCGAGCTGAACCAGCCGATGCACGCCTATGATGCGGCCACCCTCCG
>DASSML010000364.1:0-12071 GCA_035688895.1 Gemmatimonadales bacterium | reverse complement strand
CTCGGTGCTGCGCTCGCGGTCGGTATCCTCGATCCGGAGGACGAGGGTACCGCCGGTGTGGCGGGCAAAGAGCCAGTTGAACAGGGCGGTGCGGGCGCCGCCGACGTGGAGGTACCCGGTGGGCGACGGTGCGAAGCGAACACGAGGCGTGGTCATGTGGGTCGACGGAGCGGGAGGGATTCGAACCCTCGATAGGGGTTGACCCCCTATGCCGGTTTAGCAAACCGGTGCCTTCAGCCACTCGGCCACCACTCCCGGAGCGGTGGAAAATGGCCGGTGCCACAGGCAGAGGCAAGGGTTGCCGGGCGGTCGCCGTGGGGGTCCGCGCGGGTGCGAAACGGCTGCGTCGTGACCTCGCCAATCCCCTTGGGTGGAGCTTGCGAGTCCGGCGGGTAATCGGGTACTTTCGCACACCTCATGCTCGCGCCTATGCCCGGGTCGCCGGATATTTCGAAGACGTCCAGCAGTCCGCAGCGCATCGAGCGGCCACCCGGCGGCTACACCGTCCTCGTAGTCGACGATGAGGAAGCGGTCCGACGCCTGGCAAGCCGGATGCTGACCTGGGGCGGGTACCAGGCGCTGGAGGCCAGGCATGGCCGGGAGGCACTGGCCACGATCGAACAGCACGCAGGGCCCATCCACCTCGTCCTCACCGACATCAAGATGCCGGGCATGAACGGGCGGGAGCTCGGTCGGGAGATCGAGCACCGCTGGCCCGACACGCGCATCCTCTACATGTCCGGCTTCGCGTCGGAGGTATTCCGGGGTGGCCTGCTGGAGGCGGGAGCGCCGTTCCTGGCCAAGCCTTTCACGCAGGAAGATCTGACGGGGAAGGTGCGGGGTCTGCTGGAGGCCGAGTCTTAGCCCGGGGCGCCCGCACACCCAGGCGGTCTGCGGTCTCAATCTTCGAGGTTTTCCCGTCCGGCGTTTGAACGGCCCATTCTGCGCATTCTCTCGGGAAACGCCACCACCGTCGGAGGGGTCCGATCGCGTGGTCGGGACGGGGCGGTCCCTGGCTGGGGCATGACCAAGTGGCGTATCACAATGTCCGATAACGGTTTGGGCTACTTGGATCCGGTCCGGGGTGGCTCGCTCAAGCGAGCGGAGGCTCGCACTTGAGACTTGCTTGGATGTGCCGGGCTATTATCCGTTTACGCCGTGGGACGAGGCATACCTAGGGCACATGGGCAGCATCGCCTGTTGCGCGGTGTCGGCAACCCCGGCAAGGCCCTCGGCTAAGTCGGGCTCAGAGTGACCCAAGTCACGACCTTTTCGTGGCATAGATGTTGAACTTACAGACTGGCTCGGAATGGCCCGAACCACGTCGGATTTCCCGAAAGGCGCTCATGACTTCCACGGCCACGGCAATCGGTCGGTCGCGGATCAGTTCACTCGACCAGGGACAAGGGCGGGGGGAGCCTCTGCACATCGTTTGTCCCACGTACTGGTATCCCCAGCACGCTGACGACACGCAGGCCACCTACGTCCACGACATCAACCGGCACCTCGTGCGCCGGGGACACCGGGTGACCGTCGTGGCTCCGGGGCACCCGTCGCTGGCGCCAAGGGAGATCTTCGACGGGGTCGAGGTAATTCGGTTCGCCATGGAGCTGCCGCCGGACCTGACCTACGGCAAAGTGGCGCAGAGCCGGGTCAGTGTCCTGGGCAAGTTCGCCCGTCTGGCGGTCATGGCCCATTACACCGAGGCCCAGTATCGGACCACCGTGCAGGTGGCCCGGCAGCGCAAGGCGAGCGTGATCCACGCCCACTGGGCCATTCCCACCGGCCCGTCCGCCGTGCTCGCCGCCCGGCGGCTCGGCGTGCCCAGCGTGATCACGATGCACGGCGGTGACGTGTACGTGAACCCCGAGCAGGGGTACGACTTCCCCACCCGCTGGTATGTCCGGCCTCCGCTGCGGTGGACCCTGCGGCACGCCAGCGCGCTCACCGCCATCACCGAGGACTGCCGGCAGCACGCGCTGCGCGCCGGCGCGCCGGCCGAATCGATCCGCCTCATCTTCAACGGCACCGACCTCCGGCGGTTCAGCCCGGGCGAGAGCCGCAACGGCGCCCCTGACCCGACCTGGGGGCCGCACATGATCTTCGCCTGCCGCCAGCTCTTTCCCCGCAAGGGCATCCGGTTCTTGATCCAGGCCGCGGCGCAGCTCAAGCCTCGCTTTCCCGACCTCAAGCTGGTGCTGGCCGGCGACGGCTTCGAGCGGCCCGAGCTGGTTCGTCTGGCCCAAGAGCTGGGGATCGGGGAAGACGTCACCTTCCTCGGCTGGGTGCCCAACATCGAGCTCCCGCCCTACTACCGCGCCGCGGCGCTGTCGGTGATCCCGTCGCTGGAGGAGGGCTTCGGCATCCCGGCCGCGGAGGCCATGGGATGCGAGGTGCCGGTCGTGGCGAGCGATGCCGGCGGGCTGCCCGAGGTGGTGGAGGACGGCGTGACCGGCCTAGTCGTCCCCCGGGGCGACGTGCCGGCGTTGACCTCGGCGATCGGCTCGCTGCTGGAGGATCCGGAGCGCCGGCGGCGGATGGGCGTCGCGGGCCGGCGCAGGGCGGTCGAGCGTTTCGACTGGGATCGGTCCGCCGAGCAGTTCGAGCAGGTGTACCACGAGATCGGCGCGGAGGCCCGGCGGTGAGCGAGCGGGTGTTCGCCTTCCGGTGGGATGTGGACCACCGGGTCTGCGTCACCGATGGACTGCCCCGAATCCGGGCGGTCTGCCGGGATTTCGGCGTGCCCAACACCTTCTTCGTCAACATGGGCCGCTCGACCAACCTGCGTGAGTGGCTGGGCAAGGGCGTGGCGCGCTCCAAGGCCAAGCTGGCCGACCGGGAGGCGGTCCATCTCATCAAGAAGACCGGCTGGCCGCGCTTCCTGCTGGAGACGGCGCTGGCCCGGCCCGTCGGGCTCTCCTTCGTCGGCGCCCTGCAGGCGCTGCAGGAGGAAGGGCACGAGCTGGGGCTCCACGGCGGCATGGATCACGTCGTCTGGAGCCGGCGGTTTCACCAGCTCCCGGACGAGGACCTCCGGGCCGACCTCGACGAATCCTACGGCCACTTCGTGCGCCACTTCGGACGGCCCACGGGCTTCTCCTCGCCCGGGTTCTACTCCGACGAGCGGGTCATGGCCCACCTCGACCGGCTGGGCTTCCTGTACAACGGTGACGCCATCGGCGGCGAGCCGGCGCGCGCGCAAGCCGACGGCCGGGAGCTTCGCCACTGGACCATTCCGGTCACGCTGGCGGGGCCTCGGACCATCCCGTTCCTCGAATATCACGGCGCCCGGGGGACACCCGACGACCAGGTCATCGCCGAGCTCCATCGGCATCTGGACGGGCGCGATCAGGTCATCCTGTACGGTCATCCCTGCTACGAAGGGGTACGGGAGAGCGTGTTGCGGAAAGTCTTCGGCGCCGTGCTCGAGCGAGGCTATCGGTTCGTGACCATGCAGACCATGGCGCGCAGACTTCAATCGGGGGCTCTGGTATGACCATCCGGGTGCTCAGCGTCTTCGGAACGAGGCCAGAAGCGATCAAGATGGCCCCGGTCGTGCGCGCCCTGAAGGCTCATTCCGACATCTTCGAATCCATGGTCTGCGTTTCGGCGCAGCATCGGGAGATGCTCGATCAGGTGCTCGGTGTCTTCCAGCTCCATGCCGACTTCGACCTCGACCTGATGACGCCGGGGCAGTCGCCGGCCGACGTGGTCGCGCGGCTGCTGGAGCGGATGCCCCGGCTGCTGCGGGAGGTGCGGCCCGACGTCCTGCTGGTGCAGGGCGATACGATGACGACCTTTGCCGCCGCGTTCGCCGCCTACCTCGAGCGGATCCCGACGGCGCACGTCGAGGCCGGCCTGCGCACCGGGAACAAGTACCACCCCTTCCCGGAAGAGATGAACCGGGTGCTCACCACCCGGCTGGCCGAGCTGCATTTCGCGCCGACGGCGCGGGCGAGGGACACCTTGCTGCGCGAAGGTATCCCGCAGCAGGACGTGCTCCTCACCGGCAATACGGTGATCGACGCGCTGCTGGCGACGGTGCGCTCCAATTACCAGTTCGCAACACCGGCGCTGTCGGCCCTCGATCCGGCGCATCGGATGGTGCTGGTCACCACCCACCGGCGGGAGAGCTTCGGCGGGCCGCTCGAGTCCACCTGCGCGGCGATACGGACCCTGGTCGAGCGCTTCGAAGACCTCGACGTGGTGCTCCCGGTCCATCCCAATCCGCAGGTCAAGCAGGTGGTGGTGCGGAAGCTCTGCGACCTGCAACGGGTGCACCTGATCGAGCCGGTGGACTACGTCGAATTCGTGAACCTCATGGCCCGGGCCCACCTCATCCTGACGGACAGTGGCGGGGTGCAGGAAGAGGCGCCCTCGCTGGGCAAGCCGGTGCTGGTGCTGCGCGAGGTGACTGAGCGGCCGGAGGGGGTAGAGGCTGGCACGGCCGTCATCGTCGGCACTGACCGCGAGAAGATCGTGCGCACCGCCTCCGAGCTGCTGACCTCGCCCGAAGCCTACGCCAGGATGGCCAATGCGGTGAGCCCCTACGGGGACGGCCACGCCAGCGAACGGATCGCGGACGCCCTGCGCGAGCGGTTCGAGGCCAGGTCGAACCGGCAGCGCCGGTTCGCATGAAGCTGCTGGTCACGGGTGGGACCGGCTTCATCGGATCCCACCTGGCCGAGGCAGGGCGGCGGCGGGGGGCGGAGGTGGTCGTGCTGGGCCTCACCGACAGACCGGAAGAACAAGCCAACACGGAGCTGCTCCGGCGCCAGGGCATCGAGGTGCTCGGCGGCAGCATCACGGACGAGGCTCTGTGCCGCCGGGCGGTGCAGGGGGCCACCCACGTCTTCCACCTCGCGGTGGCGATGCGGGAGGGCGGCAAGCGCGACGACTTCTTCGAGTCGGTCAACCTCGAGGGAACGCGGCGGCTGCTCGAGGCGTCGGTGGCGGAAGGGGTCCAGCGATTCGTCTACTGCAGCACGATCGGGATCTTCGGGCATCGGGTGCCCGGCGTCACCACGGAGGCGACGCCGCTCGCGCCCGGTAACATCTACGAGCGAACCAAGGTCTCGGCCGAGGCCCTGGTTCGTGAGGTCGGCGCGGGCCGCGGATTACCCTACGTGATCCTGCGGCCCGCCGACGTGTACGGACCGCGCGACCAGCGCCTGCTCAAGCTGTTCGCCGGGGTGAACCGGGGACGCTTCCCGCTGTTCGGTCGGGGCGACGGACGGCGGCACATGATCTACGTGGACGACGTCGTCTCCGGCTTCTTCAAGGCATGCGAGCGGGACGAAGCGCTGGGCCAGGCTCTCATCCTGGCGGGGCCTCGGCCGTGCACCCTGCGGGAGCTGATCGCGGAGGTACAGGCCGCGCTGGGCCGCCCGCGGTTCGGGCGCCGGCTGCCGCTCCAACCGATGCTGATGCTGTCGGCGGTGGTGGAGGACGTCTGCCAGGCGCTGGGGGTGGACCCCCCGATCTACCGGCGGCGGATGGATTTCTTCTGGAGTGACGTGGAGTTCGATACCAGCCGTGCGCGCCGGGTCCTGGACTGGGCGCCGACGGTGGACCTGCCGGAGGGCATCCGGCGCACCCGGGACGACTACCGGCGCGCCGGTGCGCTGCCGGCCGAGGAGCGTGCGGCGTGAGCGAGCCGTGGCAGCTGCAATTGTACCGTCGGTCGCTGAAGAAGAAGGCGACCGTGAAGGCGATGCTGGAGCACCTCCCCCGGGTGGAGGGGCGCCGCTGTCTGGAGGTGGGCTGCGGGACCGGCCTCACCTCGCACTTCCTGCGGCAGCGCGGCGGCACCTGGACCAGCGCCGATTTCGAGCGCGACCACGTGCGCTCGGCCCGGGGACTGGTGCGGGATCGGGTGCTGCAGATCGACGACCGGTCGATCCCGTTCCGGTCCGAGGCCTTCGATCTGGTCGCGGCCATCAACTTCCTGGAGCACATCAAGGACGACGGGCGCTTCTTCGCCGAGATGGTGCGTGTCCTCAAGCCGGGCGGCGACTTCCTCTTCATGGCGCCCAAAGGCGAGCACGGCCGGGCCGGCTTCGCCCTCAAGCGGCTGTTCGGCTTCACCGCCGATCAGGAGGGCTTCGGCCACGCCCGTGACGGCTATCCGCCCAGCGCCGCCCGGACCCTGATGGAGAGTCACGGCCTGGTGGTGGAGGGCGTGGACGACTACTGCCGCCTCTTCACCGAGTCGCTGGAGGACGTTCTGAACTTCGGCTACCACCGCAAGGCCATGAAGGCGAAGGACACCACCGAGCAGGACTTCCACGGTGACACCGCGCCGATGTCCGCCGAGGCGCTGAACAAGGTCGGCACCGCCTACAAGCTGTATTCCGCGGTCTATCCCGCCCTCCGCGCCTGGACCATGCTGGACAACCTGATCCCGTTCACCCGGGGCTACATGCTGGTGGCCTGGGGCCGAAAGGCGGCCTGACATGTGCGGCATCGTCGGTCGCCTGAGCGATCGGCCCGTCACCGAGGCCGAGATCGGGCGGATGTGCGACGCGATCGCGCACCGCGGGCCGGATGACTGGGGCGCGTTCGTGGAGGGCGACGTCGGCCTGGGGATGCGGCGGCTCAGCATCGTGGACGTGGCCGGCGGCCACCAGCCGATGACCAACGAGGACGGCAGCGTCCTGCTGGTCTTCAACGGCGAGATCTACAACCACGAGGAGCTCCGCGCTCCGCTGGTGGCCCGGGGGCATCAGTTCCGCACCCGCTCCGACACCGAGGCGCTGATCCACCTGTACGAGGAGCACGGCGAGGCCATGGTCGCCAAGCTCCGGGGGATGTTCGCCTTCGCCATCTGGGACCGGCGCCGGCGCCGCCTCCTGCTCGCGCGGGATCACTTCGGGCAGAAGCCGCTGTTCTATACCGAGGAAGGGGCGCGACTCACCTTCGCCTCGGAGATCAAAGCGCTCCTGGCCGACGATCCGAGCCTGGCGGAGCTGTCTCCTTTCGCGCTCGACCAGTATCTCACCCTGCGGTTCGTCCAGGCGCCGGACACCTTCTTCGCCCGGATCAGGGCGCTGCCCCCGGCGCACTACCTGGTGCGGGAGGGCGGGCGCACCCGGGTGGAGCGCTACTGGCAGCTCGACTACCGGGACAAGTGGGATCTGTCGGAGTCCGCTCTGCTGGAGCGGATCGACGGCCTGCTGGACGAGACGGTCGCGATGCACCTCATGAGCGACGTGCCGGTCGGTGCGTTCCTGAGCGGCGGCCTCGACTCCACCCTGGTTGCGTCCTACGCGGCCCGCCGCCTGGGGCGGGAGCTCCGCACCTTCTCGATGGGCATCGCGTACCGCGATCTCAACGAGCTGCCCGCGGCCGCCGCAGTCGCCGCCAAGTACGGCACCACCCACTTCGCCGAAGAAGTGACGCCCGACGTGGTGCATGACCTGCCCCGCCTGGTCGCAGCGCTGGACGAGCCGGCGGATCCGCTGTCGATCTGCCTGCTGCACCTGGCCCGGATGACCGCGCGCGAGGTAAAGGTCGTGCTCGGCGGCGACGGTGGGGACGAGCTCTTCGGCGGCTACGACCGCTACTCGGCCGACCGCTGGCTCGACGCCTACCGGCTGGTGCCGAGTCCGGTGCGGGAGCTGGTCGCGAGCCAGCTTCTGGAGCGGCTACCCGACCAGTTCACCTTCAAGAGCTTCACGCACAAGCTCCGCTGGGTCGACCAGATGGCCCGGAAGACCGGGGGCGAACGCTACGCCGAGAGCATGCAGTTCTTCTGGTTCAACGAGGCACATCGGCGGGAGCTCTACACCCCCGGCTACCAGGCCCGGATCTCAGGGCGCCGGCCGGAGGCATGCGTGCTCGACCTGTTCGACTCGGCGCCGGCGACCGAATCGATCGACCGGATGATGTACGTCGATGCGGCCTCGCGGCTCACCGGTCAGTCGCTCATGATCCTCGACCGCGCGACGATGGCCTACAGCCTGGAGTCCCGCTCCCCGTTCCTCGACCCGCGGTTCGCCGAGTTCATGGCCCGGGTGCCGGTCGAGTTCAAGATCCGGCGCGGACGGCTGCGCTACCTGGAACGTCGATTGGGGGAGCGATATCTGCCTCCCGAGGTACTCCGGCGCAAGAAGCAGGGATTCGCCTCGCCCCTCATGTACATCATGGGGAACGAGGTGCGGAGACTGGCCCCTCGCCTCCTGCGGGGGAGCCAGCTGGTGCGGGACGGGTATCTCAGGGCGGAGCGGGTGGATACGCTGGTGCAGGAGCACCTGGAGGGGCGGCGCGATCACGGAAACCGGATCTGGCTGCTGCTCACGTCGGAGCTCTGGTACCGGCACTACATCTCGCGCGAATCGGTGGCGGATCTCGAGCTCGAGCTCACCGAGCGCGACCGCGGCGTCGAGCGGCTGGCGACTCCGAGCCTGTCCTGAGCGGCGTGGGTGAGATTCGAACTCACGAAGGAGTTGCCCCCTTGGCGGTTTTCAAGACCGCTGCCTTCAACCACTCGGCCACCACGCCCGGTGCCCCAAAGCTCTTTGGGCAATGAGTGATAGGCAAGTCGCCGGTGCCCGTCGGGCGTCCTAGCGGCTAGAGCCGGTTCCCCTTGGACAACTGCTCGCTCACCTTCCGCGCGACGCTGTCGGCACGTGCCGCGGTGGCGCTGTCGCCCGCCGCCTGCAGCACCCGGGCGGTGCCGCCGTAGATCACCGAGTACAGCTGCAGGATGGTGCCCGACGGCGGATCGACCCAGCCGAAGGGACGCTCCCGCGCGGCGGTCTTCCAGTGGTAGGTGTCCCACAGCAACGCCTGGGTCCGGGGCACGTTGACGTATCCCAGGCCCGGACTCAGCACCACGGAGTCGCTGGCCTGCACCGGTGTCGCGTGCAGTTTCCGCACGAAGCCGAAGCTCTCCAGATTCGCGCTCAGCCCGAAGCTCTGATCGGGGTACCCCCCGTCGCTCCAGCTGAAGAAGATGGGCCGCTTGCCCAGATTGTCGCGGATCAGGAAGATCGTCGCGAGATCCTGGCGCAGCAGTACGTCCTGCCCGAACTGGAGGTGCAGACCGTGCAGGTCGACCCCGGCCTCGCTCGGCGTGCGCATGGCCTCGGGCAGACTGTCGATCTCGTGATAGTCCAGGTTCAGGACCGGCGTCGTCGGCCGGGGCGGCGCCGTCACCCGCTTCCAGAGATTGGCCGCCTCCGCCGGGTCGAAGGTCGGCGTCTCGCGGCGGCGCAGCTGGCGGAGGTGCCACTCGGTGTTCATCAGCGAGAGGTTGGCCAGGGTGACATCCTTGCGGATGCCCTCGACCTCCTGGGCGTACCAGAGCGGGAAGGTGTCGTTGTCGCCGGCGGTGATCAGGATGCCGTAGGGCTCGACCGACTGGAGGATGTCGTAAGCGAAGTCCCGGGCCATCGTCTCGCCGGCCCGGCTGGCCGAGCCGCGGTTGCCGAGGAGCGGGATGAGGGCGAGGATGAGCACCGGACAAGCCGCCGCCCACCGTTTCTGCACCCGGTCGCCCACGAAATCGACCACCGCCAGCATCCAGGTGCCCAGGCCCAGCGCCACGAAGACGCCGTAGGCCGAGAACGACCCCATGAAGAAGTAGTCGCGCTCGCGCACTTCACGGGGCAGGCTGGGCTGGTCCAGGTACTGGGAATACCCGTACTTGAAGTTCATGTAGTAGACCAGCCCGACGGTCAGCACCCCGAGGAGCGCCGCAGCGGCGAGTCCCGCCCGGCGGTCGTGTTTCCACAGGGACCAGAGGCCGTTGAGGCCAAGGAACGTGAACAGGGCCGTCGCGACGCGGGAGAACCCGCTCCAGTCCCGGGCGAACTGCCAGGTGAAGTAATTCCAGAACGTCGCCAGCTGGCCGCTGAAGAAGGGCGCCTGCCGGTCGAACAGGCTGGGCTTCCCGTACTGCACCCGGTTGAGCACGTCCTGCAGGGCCTGGCTCCAGAAGCCGACCGGCTCACCCTCGTTGATCGGGGGATACTGGCCGGCCCGCATCGGCAGCCAGACGTAGTTGAGGGAAATGCCCACCACCACGGCGAGGATGCCGAGGTAGACCAGGGGATCGCGCGGTGACCGCCAGAATGCGTAGCCGAGGACGCCGGCGGTGAGGAGCAGGAGAATCGGCCCCGAGGCGCCGGCGTTCCCCTGGAGCATGTCCAGCCATTTGCCGCTCACCGCGAGGAGCAGGAAGAAGAACGTGACGATGGCCCACGGGCGGATCGCCACCCGCCAGTCGGTCCAGAGGACGTAGATCGCCAGCGCCGGGAGGGCGAGGAAGCCCATCAGGTGGTTGGTGGCGGTGAGCGCCAGCACGTAGGCGATGAGCACCAGCCAGCGGTCGCGGTGCGGGCCGGGCTCGTCGTCTCCCCAGCGGACCACCAGGTACATCACCACGGCGATGGACAGGAGCGAGACGGTGTAGACCTTCTCGTTCACCACCGACTGGTTCCACACCGTCCACGAGGTGGCCCCGGCCAGCACTCCGCCGAACGCGGCGCCGTAGCGCGCCCAGCGATGCGGCACGATGCCCCGGAGCCACCGCTCCGCCACCAGGAACCAGAACGCTGACGCGCCGGCGCTGGTGGTGGCGGCGAAGAGGTTGATCCGCGCGGCGTATTCGGCGGCCAGGGGCAGCAGGCCGAAGGTATGGGCGAGGATCACGAAGAGCGGGTTGCCGGGGGGGTGGGGAATCCCCAGCACCCGGGCCGCGGCGATGTACTCGGATGCATCCCAGAAGGCGGTCGTCGGCGCCAGCGTCACGACGTAGATGAGGAGCACGACGGCGAACGTCGCGAGCGCCCAGAGGTAGGGCGGTCTCTCCTGCGGCATGTCGGTCATAGGTCCGGGGTCAGTGGCGGAACTGCCGGCGGCCGGTCATCACCATCGCCATCCCGTGGCGATTGGCCGCCTCGATCACCAGCGCGTCGCGGACGGAGCCGCCGGGCTGGATGATCGCGGTCACCCCGGCGGCGGCGGCCTGCTCGACGCCGTCGGGAAAGGGAAAGTATGCGTCGGAGGCCAGCACGCTGCCGGCCGGATCGTGCCCCTGCTGGCCGGCCTTGTGCACGGCGAGGAAGACGCTGTCCACCCGGCTCATCTGGCCGGCGCCGACGCCGATGGCCATCTCGTCCCGGGCGATCAGGATCGCGTTCGACTTGACGATGGCGACGGCGGCCCAGGCGAAGCGGAGGTCGTTCCATTCCCGCTCCGTCGGCTGCCGATCGGTGGCGACCGACCACTCCTGGTCGGAGGGATCGAACTCGAACTGGTCCTGCACCAGGAACCCGCCGCGCACCCGCTTGAAGTCCAGCGCGCCGGCGCCGCGGCTCACCGGGAGCTCCACCACCCGGAGATTCTTCTTGGCGGCGAACACCGCCACCGCCTCGTCGTGAAACGAGGGGGCCACCACCACCTCCACGAAGAGATCGCTCATCGCCTCGGCGGTGGCCCGGTCGACCACGGTATTGAAGGCGACCACCGATCCGAAGGCCGACACCGGGTCGGTCGCACGGGCCTTGCGGAAGGCCTCGAGCGCGGTATTGGCGACCGCGATGCCACAGGGCGTCGTGTGCTTGATGACCCCGCAGGCCGGACGGGTGGGCCAGGACGCGACGGCGGCCATCGCCGCGTCGATGTCGAGCAGGTTGTTGAAGGAGAGCTCCTTGCCCTGGCGCTGGGTGAGGTCCCGCATCCCGCGCGGCTCCTCGGTGACATACAGGGCCGCCCGCTGGCCCGGGTTCTCGCCATAGCGGAGCGTCTGCAGCCGCTCCATCGCGATCCCGAGCCGCTGAGGGAGGCCGTCCTCCTTGGCCGTCAGGAACCCGGCGATGGCCGCGTCGTAGTCGGCCGTGTGGGCGAAGACCTTGGCCGCGAACTCCCGCCGCACCGCCGGCGCGATCGGGCCCTGTCGCAGCAGCTCCAGCACCTTGCCGTAGTCGGTCGGATCGACCACCGGAAGCACGTACTCGTGGTTCTTGGCCGCCGAACGGAGCATGGAGGGCCCGCCGACGTCGATGTTCTCCACCGCGTCTTCGAACGACACGCCCTGTTGGGCGATGGTCATCTGGAAGGGGTAG
>DASSML010000363.1:0-2662 GCA_035688895.1 Gemmatimonadales bacterium | reverse complement strand
CGCGCTGTTGTCGTCGAAGCGCAGGGCGCCGGTGACGAAGAGGCGCTCCTTGAGCGCCATCTCCTGCTCGATGTAGCTGCCCAGGGAGCGGCTCTCGAGGGCGGTGTCGCTGGCCTCGGTGCGGCCGGCGCCGCTGATGGTTTCACTGCCCGCCGGCAGGATGAAGCCCGCCGCCAGGTTGCCGGTAGTCAGATCCCGGAAGAACTGTCCGCCCACCGAGGTCTTGGAGCCCCAGTCGGGCGAGAGTTTGAAGCGAGCTGTGGCCGCCAGGTCCACCGAGGTCTGCGTGGTCTGGAAGCGGTTGTCGTGCTTTATGCCCAGGCGCTGCTCCAGATAGTCCGCGGACTTCCCGGTGGGGAAGAACTGGACGTCATTCCGGTTGGTCACATCGTAGCCCAGAGTGGCCCGGGTGCTGAGCCAGGACTCCGGCCGCCAGTTGCCGGTGATGCCGCCGATGAAGCGCTCGGTGCCCTGGGTGGCCAGCTCGTTGAACAACTCCGCGGGGATGAAGTACCAGCCGCGGTTGACGTCCTCGGGGTTGCCGCTCGCCTCGCCGCTGCCGGTGATGGTGTTGAAGCTGTTGTCGTTCTCGACGAACCGCGCGTCGCTGGAGATGTAGCCGATCGAGGCCTGGATGTCGGCGTTGGCGGAGACGTTCGCCCCCACGTTCGCGCGGAGGTTGAGCCGGGTCAGGGTATTGGGCCGCAGCTGATTGTCCGGGACGGTGCCGTCCACTGAGCGGACCGAGTCCTCTTCCAGAGCCGGAAGGCGGAAGACGCCGTCTTCGTTCTCGTAGTCCCCGGATAGGAAGTAGGTGAGCAGGTCGTTGCCCCCGGACACGTTGGCGCCGTACTGCTGACGGAGGCCGGTCTTGAGCGGGGTGGTCCGGGAATCGTTCAGCGGCGAGAACTTGCTGACGGACGTCTGGGTGCAGGTCCCGTCGAGGTCGAACTGCACGATGCAGAAGCCGTCCCAGCCTTCGTCGATCCCGGTCGCCTGGGTACTGTCGCGTCCGTTGTACTGGAGGGGGTAGGTGTTGGCGTCGTGCACCCCGCCCACCTCGCTGTAGAGGTTCCACCGCGGCCGGCCCGCGCGGCCGCGCTTGGTGGTGATCCGCACCACGCCGTTGGAGGCCTGGATGCCGTACAGCGTGGCGGCGGCCGGGCCCTTCACGATCTCGATCGACTCGATGTCCTCGGGGTTGATGTCGTTGATCCGCGAGGGGGCCGCGCCGAGGCCCTGCCCAAAGCCGCCGATGTCGAGGCTGCTCGAGGTCTGCCCGGCCTCCATCCGAATGCCGTCGATGTAGTAGAGCGGCTCGTTGCTGAGGGAGACGCTGTTGGAGCCGCGGATCCGGATCCGGGTTCCGCTCCCGGTGGTGCCGCCGGCCTTCTGGACCGTCACGCCCGCCGCGCGGCCCGAGAGCAGGTTGCCGAACTCGGTGATCGGCGCCTCCTGGGTGATCGTCGCGGCGTCGATGGTGCTGACCGCGTTGCCCAGCTCGAGCTTCCGCTGCTCACCCGTCACGGTGCTCACGATCTCGTCGAGCTGTACCGGGGCGGGCTCCATGGCGAAGTCGAGGGTGACCGACTCGCCCGGCGCGACATTGGCGGTATCGGTGACCGGCTTGAATCCCAGCCGGAGGACCCGGATCTGGTAGCTCCCCTCCGCGATCTCGCGGAAGTGGTACTTCCCGTCCCGGTTCGTGGTCTCGATTCGGTTGGTGCCGGTGATCAACACTCGGGCGGCCTCGAGGACCTGGCCGGTGGCCTGATCGGTCACCGTCCCTTCGATGCCGCCCTGCTGGGCCGCCACCGGGGCCGTCTGGACGCCGAGCGCAAGCGTGCTCAGGGCCAGACCCGCGCCAAGGATTCTCAGACGCATGCCAGCGTTCATAGGGGAGTTCTCCTGTCGGCGATGACTGCCGGTTACGCCCCCGGGGGGTGCGAGCAATGGGGGGTGCGGCAGCGCGATGAGGGAGAGACGCCCCGCCAATGTGCTAGAACTAAGTCCGCTTGTCTAGCCGGACGGGCGCGCCCCGCTTGACGCTGCCGCAGGGTTCTCCGATGTTGAGAGCGCAGCTCCCACCGCACAGATCCGGCGCCGCTCGCGCCGACCAGCGTCATCGACAACCGGAGGTCCCATGGTGCGAAGCATCGTCAGAGTGCTGTCGGGCGTTCTGCTGGCTTTGGTTCCCTGGGCGGCCGCTACGGCGCAGGCCGGCTCCATCCGCGGTACTGTATCGGACAGCGCGGGCAACCCGCTGGGCAGCGCCTCGATCTCGGTCGAAGGCTCCGGCCTCACGGCGAGTACGGCCGCGAGCGGCGAGTACGAGGTCCGGGGCGTCTCGCCCGGGCATTACACGGTGCGGGTACGCCTGGTGGGGTTCGTCCCCGGCGAGCTGACGGTGACCGTGGGGCCGGGGGAGGTCGCGAAGGGGGACGTCACGCTGAGCCGCAGCGCGGTGCAGCTCGCTCCGATCGACGTGGTGATCGGGTCCCGGGCCCGGCACACCGCGGCGGAGGAGCTGGCGGTGCCGGTGGACGTGTTCCCGGCGGAGCAGCTGCAGCAGCAGGGCAGCAACGAGACCAGCATCATCCTCCAGTCGGTGTCGCCCTCGATCAACTTCCCCCGCCAGAGCGTCACCGATGCCGGCGACATC
>DASSML010000362.1:0-2421 GCA_035688895.1 Gemmatimonadales bacterium | reverse complement strand
TGGCTTGGTCCACTTCATTCTAACCCTCCGGTAGTTGGAGTTCGGCGGGCCACGCGGCCCGGCATGCGGTGGGTGGATTCACCCAGCCGGACCCGCCAGGGGCCCGACGACGCCCTCGTTTATGCAGACCGCGTGCCGTTTGCGGCATGGAGGCGCCTGTCAGCGGTAAGCTCTTGTTCGGTGGTGATTTGTCAGGGAGTCTTGCCGGATCGCGACCGCTGATGGGATTCACTCGAGCGGGTGAGGAGACCCAAAACTGGGTGCTGTCACCCACCTCCAATTGAACCTTGGATCCCGTACTTCTTCAGCCTGTAGCGGAGCGTATCCCGACTGATGCCGAGTCGCTGCGCGGCCCGGGTCTGGTTGCCATCCGACTCCCGGAGCGCCCGCTCGATGAGCGTCCGCTCCCAGGACTCGAGGTCGGTGCCTGTGGCAGGGAGCGCCCCCGCGTCCCCGCGTCCGTCAGCCGGGGCTGGGGCCGCCGGGACCTCCAGCGACAGAAGCTCGCTTCCGAGCAGGCTTCCCTGGCTCCAGAGGACAGCCCGCTCCACCACGTGGCTCAGCTCCCGCACGTTGCCGGGCCAGGGGTAGGACAGCAGCTGCTCCCGGGCCCGCGGATCGAAGCCGGGCGCCGCCTTGCCGTACTTGGCGTTGAAGCGTCGGAGGAAGTGCTCGGCGAGGAAGAGGATATCCTCCCCGCGCTCGCGCAGCGGGGGGAGGCGGAGAATGATCACCGCCAGGCGGAAATACAGGTCCCGGCGGAAGCGCTCGCCTTGGGCGTCGAGCTCGAGATCGCGATTGGTGGCGGCCAGGATGCGGACGTCGATCCGCCGGTCGCGGATGCCGCCCACCCGGCGCACGGTCCGTTCCTCCACGGCCTTGAGCAGCTTGCCCTGGAGCGAGAGCTCGATGTCGCCGACTTCATCGAGGAAGAGGAAGCCCCCTTCCGCCGCCTCGAAGAGGCCGAGCTTGGACTCCTTGGCGTCGGTGAAGGCGCCCCGCTCATGGCCGAACAGCTCCGCCTCCATCAGCGTCGCCGGGAGCGCGGTGCAGTTGACCTCGATGAAGGGACGCGAGGAGCGCGGACTGGCGGCGTGGATGGTGCGGGCGACCAGGCCCTTGCCGGTGCCGGTCTCGCCCACGATCAGCACCGGCGGAGTCTCCTCCAGCGCCGCAATCTGGCGCGCCTGCTCCAGCACCCCCCGGATGGCCGGCGACCGACCGATCACCTCACCGAAGCGCACCGGCTGTGCGGCCCGGCTCCGGTAGTAGGAGAGCTCCTGCTTGAGCTGCGACGTCTCGCGAGCGCGGTCCGCGAGGAGCTTGAGCTCCTCCAGGTCCACCGGCTTCTTGAGGTAGTCGAACGCGCCAAGCTTGACCGCTTCGACGGCGCCTTCGATGGTGCCGTACGCGGTCATGATCACGACCGGGATCGCCGCGTCGAACTCTCGGATCCGGCGCAGCAGTTCGATACCGGTCATGCCGGGGAGGCGGACGTCGGAAAAGACCACGTCGGGACGGAGGGTCTCGAGCAGGCCCATCGCCTGCTCGCCGTCGCCGGCGACCTCGGCCTCGTAGCCCGACTCGACCAGAAAGGCCTTGATCGCCCGGGCGAGGGTGCGCTCGTCGTCCACGATGAGCACGGTGCCGCTCATGCCGGGGCGTCCGTAGGCAGGTGCACCCGCACCGTGGTGCCCGCGCCGGGTCGGCTCTCGATCTCGAGCCGGCCGCCGTTCTGCTCCACGTACCGCTTCGCGATCGCCAGGCCGAGGCCGGTTCCCTCGGAGCGGGTGGTGAAGAACGGCTCGCAGACCGACGGCAGCACCTGCTCCGGAATGCCGGGGCCGCTGTCCACCACTTCGACCACGACCATGCCCGGCTCGGGCCCGCCGTTGTTGGCGTGGGCGCGGAGGCGCAGGGTGCCGCCTGCCGGCATCGCGTCCACCGCGTTGGAGATGACCTCCAGCAGCACCTGCTCCAGCTGCATCGGATCGACCCGGACCTCCGGGAGATCGGCGGGCAGCTCGACCCGCAGGTCGATCCGGTGCTCCCGAACCGGCTCCGCCACCGCCGGAAGGAGCTGCTCGACCAGCCGGGGCAGATGCTCCGGCATCGGGTGGAACGGCGCCGGCCGGCTGAAGCTGAGCAGGTGGCTGATTCGCCGGTCCAGCCGGTCGACCTCTTCCAGAATGGCGTCGAGGTGCTCGCGGGAGGCGGGCGACTCGGGATGGCGGCGCACCAGCTGGGCCGCGGCCCGGAGGCTGGCCAGCGGGTTGCGGAGGCCGTGGGCCACCGCGGCCGACATCTCGCCGATGGACGCCAGCTTTTCCGATTGCACCAGCTGCGCCTGGGTCCGCTCGAGCTGGCGGATGTTCTCCCGCAGGCTCTGGGTCATCCGGGAGAAGGCGCGGGCCAGGTCGC
>DASSML010000361.1:0-5632 GCA_035688895.1 Gemmatimonadales bacterium | reverse complement strand
CGCCGGGCCGACCTGAAGAAATGACCGTCCCGGCGTGAGCTCCCGCCGGGACGCCGTCCCGTTCGACCCCCGCCATTACGAGAAGCATTCGGACCGAGGCGAGCCGCTATCCGCCGACGAGGTGTTCCGCGACATATACCGGCGCAACCACTGGTCCGGCCCGGAGTCGCGATCCGGGCTGGGCGCGGGCGCGGACCAGACCGCCGTGCTCGCCAGGGCGCTGCCGGACCTGCTGCGCCGGCTCGGCGTCGGGGCGCTGCTCGATCTGCCGTGCGGAGACTACGGCTGGATGCGGCGGATCGAGCTGCCGACGGTCCGGTACACCGGCGCCGACCTGCTGCCCGAGCTGATCGGGCCGTTGCAGGAGCGCTTCGGCGACGCGAGGCACAGCTTCGTGGTGCTCGATCTGACCCGTGACCCGCTGCCGGAGGCCGACCTGCTCCTCTGCCGGGACTGCCTGGTACATCTTTCCTTCGCCGATATCCGCCGGGCGCTGGGCAACCTCGTCCGCAGCGGAATCCCCTGGCTCCTGACGACGACGTTCCCACAGTGCGAGGGCAACGAGGAGATCGTGACCGGCGACTGGCGCCCGTTGGACCTGGAACGCGACCCGTTCGGATTCCCCGCGCCGTTCGAGCTACTGAACGAGCGATGCACCGAGGGCGGCGGGCTCTTCGGGGACAAGAGCCTGGGCCTCTGGCGAACGGCGGACCTCGCCGGTCTTCCGTTCCTGGCAACGTGAGCACGCCGGCGGTCGCGGTCGTCGCGGGGGCGACTGGGCTCGTGGGGCAATCGCTGGTGCGGCAGCTCGCGGGGGACAGCGGCTGGCGCGAAGTGCGGGCGCTGACCCGACGGGATCTCCCTCCCGAACTGGCCAGGGCGAGCGTCGTCCCCGTCCCGGTCGATTACTCCAGGCTCGACCCTCCTCCGGAGTGGGCCGCCGTGGACCATGTCTTCTGCGCCCTCGGCACCACCATGCGACAGGCCGGGTCCGAGGCGGCGTTCCGGCGGGTCGACTTCGACTATCCCGTCGCACTGGCGAGGGCGACACTCGCCCGGGGGGCCCGGCACTTTCTGCTGGTGACGGCCGTAGGGGCCTCGACGAGCTCCCGTTTCTTCTACAATCGGGTGAAGGGTGAAGTCGAGGCGGCGATCATCGCGCTGGGCTTCCGTTCGTTGACGATCGCACGCCCGTCGCTGCTGCTGGGCGACCGCGGCAGCTTCCGGTGGGCCGAGCAGGTGGGCAGGGTGGCCGGCGTCCTCGCGCCGCCGCGCTGGCGGCCGGTATCGGGGGAGCGAGTCGCCCGAGCGTTGATCGCGGCAGCTAAGCGGGACGAGCCCGGTGTCAGGATTCTGGAGAACTCCGAGCTTCGTGCTGCGGGGTGAGACGCGAACGAGGACCGGATACACGACGGCCGCCCTGGGGGCGGCCGTGATGCCCTGCCACGTTACTCGCGGACGAGGTCCTGGTCCGGTGGTCGGAGGTTCGGGATCAGGTCGAGATTGTCCAGACCGGCCACATTCAGGAAGCCGGAGAGGTTCACGGCGTGCTCGGCGGTGTCGACCGCGATCTCCACCACACCGTTGGTGACGATGGGAATGGTCCGCTCGGCATTGCGGCCCGGGCGGCGCAGGGCGTAGCGCTCAGGGCGCCAAGGCCCCGGAATCTTGTGCAGCTTCACCCCCTGGCGCTCGAGCCTTTCGGCCAGATGGTATATCGGGGTAGGCTCGTAGCGGCGACCACGGGCGTGACCACGGTCGGGGGTGGACTTGGAACGGTCGCTGTGGGTAGGCATCGGTTCCTCGGAAGCGTCGATGTCGTGTACCACGTCGATCTCACTGCCAAGAGTAGGCTAGGCTGCCTATCGCGATCAGGGCAGTGAGATCCATCACACCTCGGAAGCCAGCGTGCGTCATCGGATAAGCAGCCATTGGGTTCGTTGGGGTACACTCTGCCTCCCCACGCTTCTGGTCTCTCGCACCGATGTGGTTGCCCAGGGCCGGGATGCCGCCGTGCCCACGCACGCCGACAGCGTGCGCGGCGCCGACAATCCCAACCGGTCGTGGTGGGACGTCACCTATTACGACCTCAACGTCCGGTTAAATCCGCGCGACAGCAGTTTCTCCGGCTGGAACCGGATCGCCTACCGCGCCGTGCAGGCCGGCAAGACCCTGCAGCTGGACCTCCAGGCGCCGATGGAGCTCGACAGCGTGGTCCAGGGCGGCAAGCGCCTCGAGATCAGTCGCGACTCCGATGCCTATCTCGTGACTCTCCCCGCGTCCCTGCGCCCCGGCGCCTCCGCGCCCGCGCTCACCGCCTACTACCACGGCCAGCCGGGGCGCGGACGCCCTCCTCGCAGCAGCGGAGTGGTCTGGTCTCAGGACAGCCTCGGCGCGCCATGGGTCGCGACCACCGATCAGCTCGTCGGCGCGAGCGTCTGGTGGCCGCTCAAGGACTTCGCGGGCGACGAGCCCGACAGCCAGCGGATCGCGGTCACCGTGGCCGATTCGCTGGTCGGGGTCTCCAACGGACGCCTCCGCGGCAGCGTGCGCAATCCCGACGGCAGCACCACCTACGAATGGTTCGTCTCCAACCCGATCAACTCCTACGGCGTCGCGGTGAACGCGGGCCGTTACGCGCACTTCGCCGATACGCTCCAGGGCGAGTCCGGCCCGCTGACGCTCGACTTCTGGTCGCTCGCGCCGCACGTAGACACCGCCCGGGTCATCTGGGCACAGGCGAAGACGATGCTGAGCTGCTTCGAGCACTGGCTGGGTCCGTACCCGTGGTACGCGGACGGGTACAAGCTGATCGAGGCGCCCTACCTCGGCATGGAGCACCAGAGCGGGATCGCCTACGGCAACAAGTTTCTCCCCGGCTACCTGGGGCGGGATCTGTCGGGGACGGGCCTGGGTCTCGACTGGGACTACATCGTGATTCACGAGAGCGCCCACGAGTGGTTCGGGAACAGCATCACGACCCGCGAGCCCGGCGACCTGTGGGTACACGAGGCCTTCGCGACTTACGCCGAGGGCCTCTACACCGAGTGCCGGCGCGACAAGGCCGCGGGCGCCAAATATCTGATCGGGCTCAGGCACGGCATACGGAACACTGGACCGATTGCGGGTCCTCGCGGCGTGGCGGGGTGGTACAACAGCGACATGTACTTCAAGGGCGCCAACGTCCTGCACACCATCCGCCAGCTGGTGAACGACGACGAGAAGTGGCGCGGGATCCTGCGCGGGCTGAGCCGGACCTTCCGGCATCGAACGGTCACGGGCGCCGACATCCAGGATTACATCGCGCGGGAGTCGGGGCTCGACCTGGGGCGGGTGTTCGAGCAGTACCTCACCACCACGACGGTGCCGGCGCTGGAGTACCAGGTGAAGGACGGCACGCTTTCGTATCGCTGGGCCGACGTAGTGGCGGGGTTCGCCATGCCGGTGCGGGTCGACATTCCCGGCCTGGGCCAGCAATGGCTCAGGCCGACGGAAGCCTGGCAGCGGATGAAGGTGCCGTCGCCGACGGGGGCGGACGTCGAGGTGGACGAGAACTTCTACGTGACGGCACGGAGCGGCGAGCCCGGCAGCTGACCGCCGGATGCCCGGAGATACGTCGCCGCGTGCGCCCGCCATGGGCGCCACGCCTCGGCGGCATGTTCCAGCTCACTGGCATCGGCGGCGCGCCAGAGGCGCTGGAGCTCCGCATCCTGGGCACTGAAGGCATCGGGCCAGTGCATCGCCCGCATGACGATGGCGGTCGCCGCGACGGCATCGATGTCCGGGATGCCGCGCAGTGCCTCGAGCGTCGCCGCCGGCTCCGCGCCGGGCTCGAGCCGCAGCGTCCCACGCGCGGCGCGCGCCACCGCAACCAGTGCCTCGGCGCGAGGACCGGGCACGCCGAGCGCTGCCAGCTGGCGCGCGCCGAGTGATGCCACGCCCACGGGTGTGGGTCCCACGCGGGCAAGACCCGGCCAGCCCGTCTCCATCGCCTCCGATGTCGCGGCGACGACCGCCCCGAGCGCCGGCGACCCGGCCCCCACCAGCTCCACCACCGCAGCCTCGAAGCCGTCGAACGCGACAGGCATCCGTAGACCCGGGCTCCGCCGAACGAGCTCGCCGAGTCCGGCGCCCGCCAGATGCGCGTCGATGACAGCGGGCTCGGCGTCGAGATCGCACAGCCGCCGGAGCCGGGCGATGAGTGGCATCAACACCGGCAGCAGCCCAAGCGAGAGATCGAGCAGGATGTGGCTGCCCCGCGGCGCGTGCTCGAGGAAGACGACGCCGCGGTACCGTCCCAGCTGCACCGTTCGGCCGTAGCGCCCATCCGCCACGACCTCGATTCCGGGGAGCGCCTCCCGGCCGAGTCGCTCGAGCAGCGCAGTCCAGGCGAGCGGCGGACGGTAGCTCAGGGTGAGACGAACCAGCCCCGGACCCGACGACTCGGCGGCGGAGACGGGGGGGCCGCGACGCTCACCCCGGCGCAGCGCGCTCGGGCTCATGCGGTAGCGCTCGCGGAACACGGAGTTGAACCGCCGCAGACTCTGGAACCCGCTGCTGTACGCCACCCGGGTGACCGGCAGCCGGGTATCGGTCAGCAGGCACTTGGCGAGGAGCAGCCGGTGGGTCTGCGCCAGCTCCACCGGCGAGACGCCGAGCTCGCGCTCCATGGCTCGGCGAAGCTGCCGCCCACCGACGCCGAGCTCGCGCGCCAGTGCATCCACGCTCTGTCCGTTGAGCGCACCCTCTGCGATGCGGAGCGCGGCGGACCGGGCCAGCCGGGGGACGGCGTCGCAGAGCGCCTTGCCCGGGGCCAGCTCGGGCCGGCAGCGGAGGCAGGGACGGAAGCCGCTCCGCTCGGCCGCGGCGGCCGAGTCGAAGAAGCGCCGCCGATCGGGATAGGACACCCGCGCCGGGCAGACCGGGCGGCAGTAGATCCCCGTGGTCGTGATCCCCACGAAGAACACACCGTCGAACCGCGGGTCGCGGGACGACACCGCCCGGCTGCAGGCTTCGGGATTGAGCATCATGGGAACCGTACCCGCCGCGCGCTCAGGGCGCCACCCCGATCGGCGTGGCCACGAAGACCATGACCTCGCCGGTGACCCCATCCCGCACCCGCCCGGTGATCCGGCCGTCGTCGTCGATGTCCTGCGCCGACTGCAGCACGTCGGGGGCGATGTCCACCAGGTCATTGAGGTCGAGGAGCACGTCGTTCTGCCAGAGGAAGGCGTGCGAGCCCTCCGCGCCGCCGAAGGAGACGCCCACCACCTGACCCCGCTCGTTGATCGCGAACGCCTCGCTCAGGACGTCGCCGGGCAGGGTCTGCAGGTCCTTGGCAGTGGTCGAGCCGTCGGCCCAGAAGAACGCATGCGCGGCGAAGTCGAACCCGGTGCCGTCTCCCGACGGATTGGAGAAGCCCACGACGTCGCCATGCTCGTTGATGTCCATCGGCGTGTGCCACGCGTGGCCACCCAGGGTCGGGAGGGTGTCGGGCTTGCCGTTCCGTCCCCAGCGGATGGCGCGGAGGGCGCTGAAGCGACCCACGGCCTGGTCGCACAAACCGGAGATGCCGACTGCCTGCCCCGCGTCGTTGATGGCGGTGGCCGCCGAGGTGGGGTCGCCGGGCCAG
>DASSML010000360.1:0-3240 GCA_035688895.1 Gemmatimonadales bacterium | reverse complement strand
CCACCGAGTACGCCATGACGCCGTAGAGGCCCACCGCGGTGAGCGCCAGCGCGGTAGCTGCGAACCCGGCGAGGAGCGTCATGGTGAACCGGCGCCGCGCCAGCGTATCGCCGAGGTACGCCTGCATCGGCCGCACATCGGCGACGGGCAGCTCCGGATCGAGCGCGTGGATCTCGGCGATGACGGACGGCGCCAGGCGGGCCGGATCGCCGCTGGTGCGCACCACCAGCGTCATCGCATTCCAGGGCCACTGGGCCTGGGCCCAGTAGATCGTGGGACGGGGCAGCGAATCCACCCCGGCATGGTGCACGTCGCCCACCACGCCGACGATGGTGCCGCGCAGCGTGTCGCCCCAGGGCATGCTGAGCCGCTGGCCGACAGCGGGCAGGCCGGCCAGGTACTGCTCGGCGAAGCTCCGGCTCACTATGACGGCCTTGGGTTGCTCCGCGCCGTCAGTGGCTGCAAACGTCCGTCCCTCGCGCAGCGGGATCCCCATCGCGCGGAAGTAATCGGGCGTGACGGCCTGGATGTGAGCGCTGGGGCGCTCCTCCGGAGGCGGGATGGGACGGCCCTCGATCCAGAGGTCGGTGGCGGAGCGGAGGCCGGACAGTGGCAACCAGCTCACCGTTCCGGCGGCGCTCGCGCCGGGTAGCGTCCCGACCCGGGCGACCAGCGCGTCGAAGAAGGCGGCCTGTTGCGCCGGTGTCGCATAGCGCGCTTCGGGCAGTGCGATTCGCGCGGTCAGCACCCGCTCAGGGTCGAAGCCCAGCTCTACCTGCTGCAGGCGGGCAAAGCTCTTGAGCAGCAGGCCGGCGCCGACCAGCAGCATGAGCGACAGCGCCACCTGCGCCGCCACCAGAAATCCACGCGTCCGGTTGCCGCCGGGGGTCCCGCTCCGGCCGCCTTCCTTGAGCGCGGCCTGCAGGTCAGCCCGGCCGGCGTGCAGCGCCGGGATCAGGCCGAAGCCGACACCGGCCACGAGGGAGACGAGGAGCGTGAAGCCGAGCGTCGTCGCGTCCACCGAGACGTCGCCCAGCCGGGGGATGCCGGCCTCCGCACGCGCCGCGAGCGCCGCGGTGAGCCAGAGGGCGAGGAGCACGCCGCCCGCGCCGCCCCCCAGCCCCAGCACCATGCTCTCGGCGAGGAACTGGCGCGCCACCCTGCCCCGGCCCGCGCCGAGCGCGGCGCGTACGGCGATCTCCCGACGGCGCGCGGTGGCCTGCGCCAGCTGCAGGTTGGCCACGTTGGCGCAGGCGATGAGCAGTACGAGGCCGACCACGCCTGCCAGCAGCAGCAGCGGCCGGCGCAGGTGTCCGGTGACATCCTCCGTGACCGGCACCAGGTTGACGCCCCAGCCGCTGTTGTACTCGGGGAACCGCTCCTCCAGCCGGCGCGCGATGGCCGTGAGCGAGGCCAGGGCCTGATCCCGACTCACCCCGTCCTTGAGCTGGCCGATGGCGACGAGGTAGCGCCCCGAGACCCCGTGGTAGTCTTTGGCCGGATCCAGTGCGAGGGGCACCCAGAGATCGGGCATCTCGGGCCGCCCCACGATTCCAGCGCCCGGCGGGAGTACACCGATGATGGTGTGCGGCTCTCCATCGAGCTCGATGCGCTGTCCCACGACGTCCCGGGCGCCGCCGAAGCGCCGTTGCCAGAGCCCGTGGCTCAGCACCACGACCGGCGCGCCGCCGGGCAGGTCCTCGTCCGGGGTATAGGTGCGCCCCAGGATCGGGCGCATGCCCAGCATGGGAAACAGATCGGCCGAGGCGTACTCCATCGGCACCTGCAGCGGCTCGCCGTGGCCGGTGAGACCGACGCGGGTGTCGTACACCGCGGCGAGGCGCTCGAAAACCCCGCTTTCCGTCTTCCAGGGAAGAAAGTTGTAGGCGGCCACGTTGTTGTGGCTCACCCGGTCGGCGTCGCGTGCCTCCCAGACCATCATCAGCCGGTCGGCCCGGGGATACGGCAGCGGCCGGAGCAGCACGGCGTTGATGACGCTGAAGATCGCGGTGTTCGCCCCGATGCCGAGCGCGAGGCAGGCCACCGCTGCGAAGGTGAAGCCGGGGGCACGGCGGAGCCGCCGAAGCGCGGACCGCAGATCGTCGAGCAGGAAGGCCACCGCTCGCTCAGCTCACGGCGGTCAGCTGCCGCTCCTCGACCACCTTGCCGTCGAAGAGGTGCACCGAGCGGTCGGCGTGGCGCGCGTAGCGGGCGTCGTGGGTCACCATGCAGATGGTGGAGCCGCCCTGGTGGAGCTCGCGCAGCAGCTCCATCACCGCCTCGCCGTTGGTCGAGTCGAGGTTACCGGTGGGCTCGTCGGCCAGCAAGATGGCGGGATCGCCGGCCACCGCGCGGGCCACCGCCACACGCTGCTGCTGGCCGCCCGAGAGCTGGGCCGGGAAGTGTTTCATCCGGTGCGACATTCCCACCCGCTCCAGCGCCGACTGCACCCGGTTCCGACGCTCGTCGCTCGGCATGCCGCGATAGGTGAGCGGCAGCTCGACGTTCTCGTAGACAGTGAGGTCGCCGATCAGATTGAAGGCCTGGAAGATGAACCCGATCTGCCGGTTCCGGACCCGGGCCCGCTCCGAGGCGGTGAGCCGCGCCACCGGCTGGCCGTCGAGGGTGTAGGTGCCTTCGGTCGGCGAGTCGAGCAGCCCCAGGATCGAGAGCAGCGTGGTCTTACCGCATCCCGAGGGCCCGGCGATGGCCACGTACTCCCCATGCCGGATGTCGAGGTGGATCTCGGAGAGCGCGTGCGTCTCCACCTCGTCGGTATAGAAGACTTTCTTGATGCCTTCGAGCCGGATCAGTGAGTCGGCCATGACGGTGTCCGTGTCAGGTGTGAGAGTGACGGGAGAAAAAGGGCGCTGTCAGCTGCCGGCCATCAGTGGTTCGACGGGTCGAACAGGTCCGGCGTTGGTCACGTCCGGTGAATGGTGCCGCCTGGCCGCCGACAACCGGAGCTGACAGCGCCGGGCTCATTCCACACGGACCCGGTCCACGCCGTCCCAGCGGGACATGTCCGAGATGATCACCTTCTCGCCCGGCTGCAGGCCGCCGAGCACTTCCACTGTGTTCACCGAGGTCCGTCCGAGGCGGACGTTGATGCGCGTCGCCTCCTTGCCATCGGGCGCAAGCTTGAACAGCCCGACCGTACTGTTGGCCTGCCCGTACGCCGGCCGTCCCACACGCAGCACGTTATCGAGCCGCTCGACCTGGATCGTCCCGTCCACCGAG
>DASSML010000359.1:0-11353 GCA_035688895.1 Gemmatimonadales bacterium | reverse complement strand
TCCGGGCCTCTGGGGCTACGTGGGCGTGGACTTTCTGATGGGGGCCGAGGGTCCCCTCGTGATCGACGTGAATCCCCGTCTGACGACCTCGTATTGCGGCTTGCCTGCAGCCCTCGCCCGGAACGTCGCGGCGATGGTGCTGGAGCTTGGAGACGCGGGTGCGCTCCCCGCTCCGGCCCCGTGGTCCGGGAAGACGGTGGAGCTCGATCTTCGGCCCGTGTATGCCGACTGAGGCCGTTATCGGCTGGGACCTGGGCGGCGCGCATCTCAAGGCGGCGCGGCTTGGCTCGGGAGGTCGGGTGGAGCGAGTGACGCAGCTCCCCTGTGCCCTCTGGCGAGGTCTGGCCGAGCTCCACGCGGCACTGGACGCCGCTGTGGCCCAGGTGGGAACCGCCGAGCTGCACGCCGTCACGATGACCGGCGAGATGGTAGACCTCTTTCCCAGCCGAGCGCAGGGTGTGCGCACCCTGGTTGAGCTGATGGGCGATCGGTTCGGCGCCGATCGCCTGAGGATCTTCGATTCCGACGGGGGCTTCGGCTCGCCCGCCGAGGCTCTCGCCGCCCCGCTGCGCGTGGCCTCCGTCAACTGGCTGGCCGCCGCGGCCGTGGTCGCGGCCCTCGAGCCCGATGCGCTGGTCATCGACGTCGGCAGCACCACGACCGATCTGATAACGGTTCGTGGAGGCCGGATCCGGGCCCGTGGTCGGGACGACGCCGCGCGGCTTGCCTCGGGGGAGCTGGTCTATGCCGGGGTGGTCCGCACCCCGGTCATGGCGATGGCCGAGGCGGTGCCGTTCGGCGGAACCAAGGTGCCGCTCATCGCGGAATGGTTCGCCGCCGCGGGGGACGTCTACCGGCTGACCGGGCAGCTCCCCGAGGGCGCCGACCAGCACCCCACCGCGGATGGCGGAGACAAGTCGGTCGCGGCGAGCGCCCGTCGGCTCGCCCGGATGATCGGGCGGGATGCCGAAAGCGTGGTGCCGGAGCGGTGGCGGGAGCTGGCGGAGTGGTTGGCCCATGCGCAGGCGCGACGTCTCCACGCCGCTGCCGAACGACTGCTCGCGGACGAGCCCCTCCCACCCGATGCGCCGGTGGTGGCCGCCGGCGTGGGGCGATTCATGGTCGTCGAGCTGGCTCGTGACTTAGGCCGGCGAGTCATCGAGTTCGGCGTGCTGCTGCCGGTCGCGCCCGATCAGCGGAATCGGGTGACAGACTGCGCCCCGGCTGCAGCGGTGGCGTGGCTCGCGGCCCGCGAATTCGAACCGGTCAGTCCGCCAGTCGCCGCCGGGCAGCCTCGGGGGAGATGACATGCAGGTGGTCGAGCACTGATCCGCTGGCTTCCCGGATGCGAAGGTGCCGCACCAGCGGGGCGCAGCGCCCGCCGGCCAGGCCGTCGGCGATGAGTGCGGCACCCTGCGCGCCCTGTTTGGCCGACACCGCGAACCCCGCGAGCGGCCGCACGGTCGCAACTCCGGTCAGCATCCCCGCCAGGCGGTCGATCAGGTCGGCATCGGCGGCCGCACGCCCCGACACCAGCACCTCGTCGGCCGCTGGCGCCGAGGAGCGGAGCAGGTGCACCGCCTTGGCCGCGCCCTCGAGGTAGGCCTCGAGCGCGTTCAACCGCCCTCCGGGTCCGCTCAGCGCCACGGTCTCGACGCCGCCCTGAAAGAGGAACCCCTTGTCGATGGGCCCGCCGGCCAGGTAGACCACCTCGCCATCCAGGGCGCCGGCCGCCTTCCAGCCGATCGGTCCGCTGGTGCCGCCCAGGCCGTCGACCACCTGGCCGCGATGCACGGCGAGCGCCGCGGTGAACGCCCCGCCCAGCTCCAGTACGATCAGGGAGATCTCGTCCAGAGGACGGCCGGTTCGCTCGTGGTGCTGCTCGATCGCCAGGGCGGCCACGGCCAGCTTGTCCGCCGTGCCGAGGTCGATCCGGTTGAGCTTGCGATGCGCCGGCACGGTGTCGAGGTGGATGACTCCCGGGGTGAAGACGACCGGCAGCCCGGAGGTCGCCAACAGCCGGGCGAAGCGGCGGAGGCCGCCGATCCCGCCGGCCTCCCCGGACCGGGCGAGGAAGGCGAGGCGCAGGTCGTCCTCGGTCGCCTGAGCCGCGGGGACGAGGGGGAGGCCGTAGCCCGATGGCCCGGCGATCAGGTCGAGAGGTCCGCCCGCGGTGAGGCTGGCGACGAACCGCTCCGGGTCGGCCAGCGCCTCTTCGGTAGGGAGCGTGAGGTCGAGGTCAACGCGGCCACCCGACAGCCCGCAGACATCCAGGCTGACGGTGCCCGGGTCGATCCCGATGACGCGCGGCATGGTTACTTCTTTTTCGCGGCCAGCTCCCGCTTTTCGCTCAGCTCCCGCGCCACCTCGGCGATCGCCTCGGCGTCGAGCACCAGGTCGTTCCGGGTGAAGAGCCGGGCGACGCAGGCCTTGTGCAGCTTGGTCTTGAAGTTGCCGACCCCGAACGCGCCGTAGGCGGTGACGCCGTGTCGCTCCTTGCCGGCATCGTTCACCTCGACCCCCTCGATGCCCAGCGGGGGGACGGCGTTGAGGTCCACCAGCACCTTCAGGGTCTTGACCGCCGTCCACGCCTTGAGCGGCGCCATCAGGACGCCGGCCGGCCCGGAGTTGAGCAGCACGTCGGCACCGTCGAGGATGCCCGGCAAGGTCGACGGGTCGTTCATCGTGACCGCGTCCACCTGCACGTTGAACCGCGCGGTGATGAACTGGCGCGCCTTCTCACCCTGCTCCGGCTTGCGCGACGTGATGGTGACCTTGGCCCCGTCCCGGGCCAGGAGCCCGGCGGCGCGCTGGCCCACCGGCCCGGTGCCCGCCAGGATCACCACGTTCTTGCCCTCCACCTCGCCCAACGCCTCCTCGATCTTGATCACCGCCGCGACCGCGGTGGTGTTGGATCCGTTCGAGTCGAGCATGAGGGAGACCCGAAACGGATCGAACAGCGCGTCCTGGGCCATCGCCAGCAGCTGCTCTCCCGCGGACATGTTGGAGCCGCCGATCCAGACGGCGGTATTGTGCAGGTCCTTGGGACCGCGGGTGAAGATGCAGCCGTGGATCAGGTCGCGGACGTCGCCCTCGGTGACCCCGCCGTAGCTCATGATGACGTCGGCGCCGGCGTCGTAGGCGACGACCTGATCGAAGACGCTCGGCAGCCGAGAGCTGTCGAGCTGGAGCAGAAGCTTGCGCATCGGGAGACCGGTCCTCCTGGGGAGCTCGAATCCTGGAAACGGACGAGGGGCGGGCCCCGACTGGCGGGCCGCCCCTCGCGAACGCGTAGAACCTCGGGGCTTTAAACGATCAGCCTTCGGCGCCGCTGGCGAACGGATGCCGGGCGGCCTTGTACTTCTGGAGCACCTCGTCCACGCTGGGCTTGCCCTGCAGCGCCCGGGCGATCGACTCCTTCACGGCCTGGTAGTTGAAGGAATAGATCTTCTTGTCGTCCTCCGCCTGCCAATGGATGAACACGCCGACCAGGATGCAGAGATCGTTGGCCTGGCTCTTCGAGATGGTGCCGTCGTTCACCGAATCCATGACGGCGCGGGCCACCGCGGCCTGGGCCGGCCCGAACATCTGCACCGCCTGCTTGGCGCCCTTGATGGTCACCTTGTTGAACAGCACGGTGTCGGGCTTGCAGGGGAGGTTCGGGGTAACGACCGCCAGCAGGGTGGTGAAGCCGTCGGTGTTCCGGGAGAGCGCCTGGGTGAACGCCGCCCCGGTCGGGCCGGACTTCGATCCGATGATCAGATCGATGTGGGCGATCTCGTTGCCATCGCCGACGAGCGATTCACCGATGAAGAAATCCGCGGCCATACCTGCCTCCATAGTGGCTTTGCTAGTGAAGAACGAAAGAATCTGGCGAAACATACGCAGCTCGACGGGGCAAAAAAGTGAGCCGGCACTGGAGCGACGTGGAGGCGGAGGCCACGCTGTCCCGCCGGCAGGCGGGTAGCTCGTGTCAAGCAGCACACCGGGTCGTGCGTAGCGGCCCCTAACATGGACCCCACCCAAATCGGTGTCAAGGAGGCAGAACGGTTACGCGACCGGCCTCGAGGGGCGATTGAACATGGCCCTGATTCGGGTTATATTCGGGGTACTCGCCAATCGCGTTACCGCCCATTGGAGGCACGACTTAGCCCATGAGTCCCCCACCCAACGGGCCTCGGGCCCGTTTCCATGCCTTTCTCCGCCGCCTGCGCGCGAAAGGGCGCAGCAACATGTACGGCGCGGTCCCCTACCTCATGCACGCGTTTGATCTTGGACGTGACGATGCCTTCCGCATCGTCTGCGAGTGGATCGACGCTCAGGCGCAGGAAACGGCATCCCCGCCGTCCCAGGCCGAGCGTCCCCGCCAGAGGACACCCCTGGTCCGACGCGTCGCCGGGAAGCGAAGACGCACAACGAGTTAGCGCCTGGCACGCCGCTCGCAATCCTCCCCACCCGCAGGCATCCGACTCTCACATCGAGGTTTCTATGTCCGCCAGGATCGTTGCGGGTTCGCTGCTCGCCACCCTGCTCGCTGCCGCGCCGGCCGCGGCTCAGAACGTCGCGGCAGACGTGCTCGTTCACACGGGTCCTGTGGTGGGGCAAGTCACCGTCGGAGACGCGTACGCCACGTATCGTCGCCGTCCCGCGGTGATCGTGCATCGGCGTCCGGTGGCGCGGCCGATCGTAGTGGTCGGGTACTACGCGCCGCGGGTGGTCGTGGTCGAACAGCTGCACGGCCATCGCTCCAGCCGGGCCTGGGCGCGGCAGGGCTACCGGCCGGTGACGCTGTACTACGCGAACGGACGGTACTACGACCGGTGGAACGAGCGGTGGCCGCACGCCGACGAAGTCGTCGTGTACGAGCGTGGGGGCCGCTATTACACCTCGAACTGCGAGCATCGCGGCCAGCATCATGACGGCGACCACCGTCACCAGCGGGACGACTGACCTGTCATAGCGCCGACCTGGCGCAGCGATCGCCCGATCGAGGTCGGTCCCGTACGGAACATCCCGGCTCCCCGCCGGGATGTTCTTTTATGGGACCGATTTGGGGGTGGGCCCGCAAATCACGGCAACGCTTCGACCCGGGGGTGCATCCTCACAAAGGGATGAACCTCAGGTGTGTGATGGCACGATTGCTGGCGCCGCTCGTCGGGCTGGCCCTTCTCATCCTTCCGGCTACGGCCGAAGCGCAGTACTTCGGCCGCAACAAGGTCCAGTACGAGCACTTCAACTTCGAAGTGCTGCATACCGACCACTTCGACGTGTATTTCTACCCCGACGAGCAGCAGGCGGCGGACATCGCCAGCCGAATGGCCGAGCGATGGTATACCCGCCTCAGCACGGTGATGCGGCACCAGCTGCAGGGTCGCCAGCCGCTGATTCTGTACGCCACCGCGCCCCAGTTCCGTCAGACCAACATCGTCGACAACCTGGGGGAGGGCACCGGCGGTGTCACCGAGGCGCTCCGCCGCCGCATCGTGCTCCCGATCGGCGGAACCCTGGGTGACCTCAACCACGTCATCGGCCACGAGCTCACCCACGCTTTTCAGTACGACATGACCGGCCGGCCGGGCACCGAGGTGCGGGGCGGGGTGCCCGCGGCGGCAACACTGCCGCTCTGGTTCGTCGAAGGGATGGCGGAGTACATGTCGCTCGGACCAGATGCACCCGAGACCGCCATGTGGATACGCGGGGGCCTGGAGGACACGCTCCCCTCGTTCCGGCAGCTCGACGATCCGCGGTTCTTCCCCTACCGCTACGGGCACGCGTTGCTCGCCTACGTCGGCGGCCGGTGGGGCGATCCGATCATGGGCGACCTGCTCCGCGCCTCGATTCGGACTCGAGACATCGGGCAGGCGATTCGCGGCGTCCTGGCGATCACCCCGGATCAGCTGGTGCAGGAGTGGCATGATGCGACCCGCCAGGCCTATGAGCACCTGGAAGACCACACCGAGCAGCCGGACAGCGTCGGCGTGCGCCTGGTCAAGGCGGGCAACGGGACCCACGGCGACGGGAGCTACAACGTCGGCCCGGCCCTGAGCCCGGACGGTTCCCGGTTCATGTTCCTGTCCGACCGTGACCTGTTCTCGATCGATCTGTTCCTGGCCGACGGGCGCACCGGCAAGGTGGATCGGCAGATCACCCGGACGGCGGTGAACCCGCACTTCCAGAGTCTCCAGTTCATCGAGTCGGCGGGAAGCTGGCAGGCGGACGGCCATCGCTTCGTCTTCGCCGGGATCGCGGGCGGCCGCCCGATCCTCACGCTCTACGATGCGGATCGTCACCGGACCATCCGGGAGATCCGACTTCGCACTTTGGGTGAGGTGCTCACGCCGAGCTGGTCGCCGGACGGGCGGCGAATCGCCTTCACGGCCGTGAACGGGGGATTGACCGACCTTTACTACTACGATCTCGAGGCCGACAGTCTGCACCGCCTCACCCGCGATCCGTACGCCGACCTCCAGCCGGTCTGGTCTCCCGACGGACGGACCCTGGCGTTTGCCACCGACCGGTTCGGCACCAGCCTCGACTCACTCAAGATCGCCCCCTACGCGCTGGCGCTCATGGACGTGGAGTCGGGCCGCATCTCCGAGGTGTCGGCGTTTCCCGGCGTGCGGGAGCTGAATCCCCAATGGTCGCCGGACGGGCGCGCGCTCTACTTCCTGGCCGACCCCTTGGGCATTACCAACGTCTACCGGACCGAGCTGGCGACCGGCCACGTCACCCAGGTCACCAACCTCTTCACCGGCGTCGCGGGCATCACGGCCACCAGCCCGGCGCTGACCGTGGCTCAGCACAGCGGCCGGTTGATGTTCAGCCTCTTCCGCTCCAAGGGTTACGACATCTACGCCGTGGACGCGCCCAGCCGACTCACGGGCGAGACCGTCGTCGCCTCGCTGCCCGGCAGCCCCGGCATGCTGCCTCCGGCCGAGCGGACCTCGGTGCTCGCGGGCCTGCTGGGCAACGCGGAGCGCGGGCTTCCGCCCGCCGGGGCCGAGGAAGCCCACCCCTACAAGGCGGGAATGTCGATCACCTACGTGGGCCAGCCCTCGATCGTCGCAGGCTCGAACGGGTTCGGCACCTACGTGGGTGGGGGCGCGGCGCTCTACTGGAGCGACTTGCTGGGGAACCGCAACCTGACCACCGGCTTACAGGTGAACGGCGGCATCAAGGACGTGACCGCGCTGGTGGCCTACCAGAACTTCGGTAGCCGGTGGAACTGGGGGGTGTCCGCCCAGCAGGTCCCCTACGTGACCGGCGGCTTCGCCGAGGGGACCGGCGTGGTGAACGGGGAGCCGGCCCTCATCGAGCAGCAGGTGCTCAACCGGCAGACCAACCGTGACCTCTCGGGGATGGTGGCCTACCCCTTCAGCGACGTGCAACGCCTGGAATTCTCCGCGAGCGCCTCGCACATCTCGTTCGATACGGAGGTCAAGACCGACGCCTTCTCGCTGTTCGACGGACAGCAGATCGCCAGCCAGAGGCAGGACCTGGAGAGCGCCAGTCCCCTGACCCTGGGCACCACGTCGGCGGCGCTGGTCTACGACAACTCGATCTTCGGCGCGACCGGCCCGCTCCTGGGCCAGCGCTACCGGCTGGAAGTCACGCCTACGTTCGGGTCGATCAATTACGTCGGAGTGCTGGCCGACTGGCGGCGCTACTTCATGTTGAAGCGTCCCTTTACCCTCGCCACGCGACTGATGCAGTACGGCCGCTACGGCAGCGGGGGCGAAGACCCGCGCTTTCAGCCGCTCTTCCTGGGCTATCCGGGGCTGGTCCGCGGGTACCGCTACGGCTCGTTCAGCGGGCGCGAGTGCAATCCGCCGCCGGGATCGCCCAACAGCTGCCCGGTGTTCGATCAGCTGCTGGGGAGCCGGATCGCCGTGGCCAACGTGGAGCTGCGCTTCCCGCTGTTCGGCCTTCTTCACGTCGGGTCGGGCTACTACGGGATGTTCCCGCTCGACTGGACCATCTTCGGCGACGCGGGCATGGCATGGACCGGCGAGGATAGCCCGAGCTTCGCAGGCGGCGACCGGACCCCGGTCTACAGCGCCGGCACGGGCTTCCGCTTCAACCTCTTCAACTTCGCGGTGGCCGAAGTGAATCTGGTCCATCCGTTCGACCGGCCCACCAAGAACTGGCTCTGGGAGTTCAACCTGCAGCCGGGATTCTAGAAGACGGGCGCGCGCGGGTAGCTTTCGGGCATGCGCCCGTCCCGCGACCATCACCTACCGCCCGACCCCGACGCCTACCGCCACGCAGCTCATCCCAAGGGGCGCATCGTCGTCATCGCCCCGACCCGCGCCGCCTGCGAGACCATCGAGCTCGCGCTGGGTCTGCACCTCGACACTCTGCTCGAGCGGGAGCACGGCCAGGAGATCCGCGACCTGGCAGCCTCGGGTCGGGGATTCGGAATCGTGGCGGGCACGGGGACCGGCAAGACGCTGGGGATCCGACCGATCGCCGAGTCGATCCTGGCCGAGCCGCTTCGAGTCGGGGTGGTGAACCGGGAGCGGGAGGCGACGCCCGAGACCCCGACCTGGAACGTGGTGATCGTGACCACCGGCATCGCCCGGCGCTGGTTCCAGGACAATCTGATCACCGGCCAGGATACCGTGATCGTGGACGAGATCCACCAGACTTCGGCGGAGCTCGAGCTGTGTCTGGCACTGGGGAAGCGGGCCGGGTGCCGCTTCATCTGGCTCAGCGCCACGGTGGATCCGACCTTCTACGCGCGCTACCTGGAGAGCGCCGAGGTCCTGCTCACCTACGCCTTCGATCCGGCGCTCAAGGCTCGAGTGGACGTGCTCCCTCAGACTCCCGAGGAGTTCCTCAACGAGCGCTACATCCGGCACCTGTTGAAGGAACGGCGCGGAGTGGCCGTGTTCGTGCCCACCCGAGCCGAGGTCGAGCGGCTGGCTGAGGATCTGGGCACCCAATGGAAGCGGCTCAACACCGCGTTCTATCATGGCGGCGAGCCGATCCGGGTCATCCGGCCCTTTCTGGAGGGCGAGGTCGAGCGGCCCTTCCTTCTCGCCATGACCGCGGCCGGGCAGTCGGCCCTCAACGTGCGCGGCCTGGATACCGTCATCATCTACGATGCCCGCTACGGCAACGTGGTGGAGCGCGGCCGCAACGTGCTCCACCGGCTCTACCTCGGGGCCAACGAAATTCTCCAGATGGCCGGTCGGGTGCATGGGCGGGTACCCGGCGGCGAGGTCGTCATCCTGAGCGACCGCCAGCTCGCCTTCGACCAGCTCAAGCCTACGCCGCCGGAGTTCCAGCTGGCGGGCGACGCGGAGCGGGTCGCCATCACCTGCGCCAGCCTCGGGGTCGACGCGCGCGATCTCGATCTGCCGGTGCCTCTGGACCGGACGGCCTATCGTCGTGTGGTGGAGCTGCTCACCGATCGAGGGCTGGTCGAGCAGGGGCGCCTGACGGCATATGGGCGGGAGGTGGAGGCGATGCCGGTCGAGCGCCCCTGGGGCGAGCTGCTGGTGCATGCCGACGCCGAGCTGGTCCCGATGGTGGCGGTCTGCTCCAACATCGATTCGCTGCACCGGATGACCCGGGAGGAGCGCGACCTCCACGGCCTGGTGGCCAATGGCAGCGACCACCTGACCGCGTACAACATCTATGCGGAGGCGGTGAACCAGCACGGTTACCTGGGTGAGGTCTACGGGTTGCCGCGCCACCTGTTCGAGGACGGGCTCGCCGAGTGGGCGGAGCGGCGGGGTGTGCTGGTCAAGGCGATCGAGGATACTGCCCTCGGCACCGCCTCGGTGTACCGCTCCCTGGAGCTGCCCCTGCCGAAGCAGCTGCCCTACGCCTCCAAAGAGATCCGAAAGCACTGGGCCGATCTGATCGCGCGGTTCATGCCCTTCGACCTGGTGATCGACGAGCACACCGCCGACGGTCAGGAGGCGCGGGTCTCCAAGACCTCGGTGGCCGGCAGCTGGGGCGCGGTAGCGGGGAATCTCCGGTTCTTCGCCGACCGGTTCGGCATCGCCCGAGCCTCGATCGAAGGGACGACGCTCGCCTACGACCTGGTCCGCTCCAATGCGCGTCCAGGGCGGCCGAAGGTCATTCTCACCGGACCGCGCAAGCATCAGCGCCTAGCGGCGGAGCGGCGTCTCACCTACTTCGGGTTCGACCTCGAGAGTGAGGTGGAGCCTCTGGGCGATCCGATTCCGGAGGAGCTTCGGCCTGCCGCCCGCGACCTGCTGGCCGAGGTGCTGGCAACGGGCGAGGCGGTACACCCGGACGCCGGTCGGGTTCGCCGGGCGTTGGTGCAGCTGGACGAGCTCTGGCGCCGATCGGGCGGAACCCTGCGCACACTCGCGCCCGAGGCGCTGCTCGGCCGGATCAGGGCGCAGCTGGATGGGGTCAGGGGGTGGGACGAGTTTCAGCGCACTCGCGTCGTCATCGAGGTGGACGAGCTGGTCGATGCCGAGACCCGAGCCCGTCTCGACGCGCTACCCGGGATGGCGAAGATCCGGGGGGACGCGGTGCCAATCGACTACGAGCTCGCCGGTGGGGAAGGGATCGCCCGGGTTCGGCTCCGCGAAGGACAGGCGCGCCGCCTCCGACCGGATGAGGTTCCGGCGCTGGACCGCCCGGTGCGGTTCGCCGTCCAGCGAGGCCGACACGCTCCGCTGCTCGCGGAGACGGTGGCCGAGCTCCAGTCGCTGCTGCGCCGGTCTCCCCGCCCCGGAGCGGAGGATGATGCGAGCGGCCGTTCTCGGCGGCACGGGGGCCACCGCCGGCGGGGCCCGGAGGGCTCGGGTCGGCGCCCGCGCCGCTGACGATCCATTGTGCACCTTCCCGGGGAATCGGCGTCATCTAAGGAAGCACCGCGATTCGCCGGCGCCCAAGGTGGTTGATTTCGAGACACTTACCTGGCGGGCACGGGATCGGCGCAGGGCGTCGCGCATTGAAACCCCGTGAGCTTACCTTCGTACATAGACCTATGCCCGACACTTTGATCATGCCTACCATGCCTTCCGTGTTCTCCCCCTTGGCCAAGGCCCTGCTCGACGGGTTCAGCGAGGGCGTGATAGTGTTCGACTCCGAAGGGCGGCTGCTCTACGCCAACCAGCCCGCGCGCATGGCCATGGAAGGACTCGACCTGCCGGAGACCGCGACCGACCTTCAGCCTCGGCTTGCCGCGATGGGCGGCCGGCTCCGGCCCCTGCGGGTCGGCGGCATGGAGCTGGGCGAGGCGATGTTCATCCCCGGGATCGAAGGGCCGACCACGTTGGCGGCGCGGGAAAAAGAGGCTATCGTCAAGACGCTCGACGCGCATAACTGGAAGCTCGCCGAGACGGCCCGGCATCTGGGGATCAGC
>DASSML010000358.1:0-2933 GCA_035688895.1 Gemmatimonadales bacterium | reverse complement strand
GCGTCGGCGGGACTGGCTTAGGTGGCGGCTTGGGCGGTTGCGGCGGTTGCGCCGCTTGGATGCCGGTCTTGGTCTGGCGGGCGGGCTGAGCTGGTTTCGGGGGAATACCACGGTAGGGATCGGGCTGGGGCGATTCGGTTCGCAGTCGGATTCTACAGCGATCTATAGTGGACCCCAAATACTGGACAGCCCGGGCGGCCTGAATTTGTTATGATCCTCCCCCGCTCGGTCTCCCGCAGACTCCGGCCCGATAGACCTCGCCCGGCGTCCGATAGCCGAGCGACTGATGAGGGCGATCCTCGTCGTAGAATCGGAAGTAGGCCGTCAGGCCCGACTCCAGATCGGACACTAGTTCATAATCCCTGATGTATATGTCCTCGTATTTGATCGTCCCGACATCAGGGATCACTCCGTGTACGCGTTTTCGGCCGCGCCACTCGGGGTTCCGCACCCCGGCGCTCCTTCGGTGTTGTCAACTTCGATGGGGCCTTTCGGCCCCGGTTCTTGAGTTCATACGCCCGCAACCGACGAAGTCGCTGCATTTCAGACCGGTCGGCCCACACGATCCAGCGCCCGTTGACGCCGGGCAATTGGCGGCCGTGCAGCCATCCCGACCACCTCCACCGATGCACCACGATCGGCCGCACCCCGAGGGCGGCGGCCAAGTCCGTCAGCCACCACTCACCATTCCCTGGCAGGTCACCAGGGCCACGCACCCCGGCCGGCACACAGGTCAATCCCAACTGCATGAACAACCGTCTGACTCGGTGGCCGGTGAACGGTCCGCCCCGCGGCGTCCGATAGCCCTCCTGGTTCAGCGCCTCCGCGATCTGCTCACCGGTCCGGCCGGCCCCCCGCAGTTCCGTCACGCGATCCTTCAACCTGGTATAGTCCCCGAGGCCATCGTACCGACGCAACCCTTGATGGACCTCCTGGCGGCTCTCCGATCCGCCCAGCCAACGGATCACGACATCGATCACCTCGGTCGTCCCGCGGCGGGTCACCACCACCCGCTCGGCCAACTGTCGGATGATGGCCCTGCGGTCGGCCATCGTCGTCGTGTCCGCGTGCCAGAGGGCGGGCACGTCGGCCGCCAGCGCCCGGATCCGCTCCCGGTCCGCCGCCGTCAGGTGCCGAGGCTGCTTGTGTTGGAACCGAGCATACTCCTCGTCCAGCCGCTGTTTCTCGGCCAGTTTCTCCTCCCACTGCCGCTCCAGTTCCCTCGCGACCAACCGATGCTCGGGGTCGACGGCATCATACTGCCGCCGCGCACGGCCTGTCTCGTAGTCGGCCCGCTCGAGGGTTTGCCTCCAGTGCCGGTGAAGTCGCTCGCGATCCTGCTCGGCCCGCTCGGCCGCCCGCAGGCTCAACTCCAGCGCCGCCGGTTCGACGGCGCGCAGCACCAACTCCTCGATCCGACGGTCGATCGCCGCCGCGGTGACGCTCTGGCAGAGCGGTCCGCCGTACTCCTGCTTCGCCGCGTCGCAGGCATACCGCGGGTGGGCCGTCGGCCGCGCGTTGCGGGCAGCCATCGGGCGACCACACCGGCCACACGTCACCAAGCCGTTGAGCAGCGTCGGGCCGCGGCCGCCGGACGCTCGCGAGGCCCCGCGACCTCGGTCGTTCTCCCGCATTTGCCAGCGGTTCGCCTCGTACCGCTCCCAGGTGATGTACGCCGGGATGCGGTCCTTGAGCAGGCACACCCACTCGTCCGGGCGCGCCGTCCGGCGGCCCGACTTCGACTGTCCCGCGGCCCTCAGGGTCGGGTCGCACGGGTTCCGCCCGTACACATAGGCGCCGGCGTACGCCGGGTGCCGGAGCATCTCGTAGAGGGTGCTCCTCCTGGCCGGCCGCCACACCAGCTGGCCACGCTCCGGACCGCGGTAGGCCCGCATGCCGATGCTGATCTTATGAGCAACCAAGTTGGCATGGACCTTGGTCACGGAACCGAGTTCGACGAACAGATCGAACACCAGCGCGACGACGGACCGGACCTGCTCGTCCGGGTCCAGGGCGATCCCGCCGTCGGCCGACCGGACGTAGCCGATCGGCACACATGTGAACAGCTCACCCCGGCGGGCCTTGTTCAGCTTGCCCTGGTGCAGCCGGGTCCGCAGTACATGGTTCTCCGCCTCCGAGAGGGTCCCCTTCAGCCCGAGCAGGAGCCTGTCGTTGACGTCCCGTGGGTCATAGACGCCGTCGGCGTCAGCCAGCAGGACTTGGAACAAGGCGCACAGCTCGAGCAATTGGTGCCAGTCCCTGTTCGACCGGGCCAGGCGGCTCATCTCGCGGCCGAAGACGATCCCGACGTGGCCGAGCGAGACCTCGGCCAGCAGCCGCTGGAAGCCAGGCCGGTTGTCGATGGACAGGCCGCTGCACCCCTGATCGTCGTCGATGACCAGCGCGCGGGATCCCGCCCAGCCGAGTTCCACGGCGCGGCGGCGGAGCTGGTACTGCAGATCGGCCGACTCGCGGTTCTCGGCCACCTGATGGGGGGACGACTGGCGGACATACACGACAGCCAGACGATCCAAGTGCTTGGACTGAATCTTGTGAGCGAACGGGCCGGGATGGGTCGAGTGGTCAACTTTGGTCATGAGCCACCTCCCCGCTGCGTGTGTCGTTCCGGTCGAGACGTTCGGTCAGCATCCGGCCGAGGACCCGGAGCAGTTCCACCCTTTGAACCGGCAGGAGGTCGTCCCAGAGGGGTGTCAGCGGGACGGGACGGGGTGGGTTCAGGCGCGGGGGGGCGCGACAGCGGATGGGTGTCGGGGCATGGTGCAGATCCTCCGTGGGAAGAGAGCCGAGCCTGGCACCAGCGGGCCAGGTCCAACAAAGCCCAGGGGCAGATGGTCACTGTGTTTGTTATACCCGCCTCGGCTACGGGTGTGCAAAGTGCGGGTTCTCGTTGGGTCTGTCTTCACGCTCCTCCA
>DASSML010000357.1:0-4818 GCA_035688895.1 Gemmatimonadales bacterium | reverse complement strand
AGATTCAGGGCCACGCTCACGAGCCAGGCCTCGGGCGCGTCAGGCAGCGACCCGCGCCGGTACAGCCGGACGAAGGCATCCTGAGCCACATCGGCCGCGAGCTCCGGGTCGCCCGAGAGCCGCTGGACCAATCGATAGAGCCGCGCGTGGTGCGCTCGGAAGAGGCCCGCGAAGCTCTCGTCGAACGACGATGTCGGCTCGGCCAGAGCGTCCGCCCTTTCCGGGCAGCGAGTCCACGCGCCATACGACGCGACCCAGGTGTCCATGCCGCCCTCCCGAGCAAGGAACCGGGCAGGGGCTCGCGCCGTGACAAGGCGCCGGCATTCCGTCAGAACTGCCAGTCGAGTCCTACGACCAGGGGCGCGAGCGGACGCATCTCGATCGGGGTGAGCGTACCGTCGCCGGCGCGGGAGTAGGTGAGCACGTTTCTGCGGTTGAGCACGTTGGTCAGGGTGCCGAACAGCGCCACGACCGCGTCGCGCCGGCCGACCGTCACGTGCCAGTGCTTCCGCACCCCGAGGTCCATCCGGAAATAGGCGGGCAGGGTCGCGGCGCCCAGCGCGCCCGACGTCGTCGGACTGCCGCCGAATTCACAGCCCTCGTCGAGCAGGTTGCAAGCCTCCCACTCGAATCCTCCGGACACCGCCGTGGCTCGCCGGCCGAGCGCGCCAACCGCTCCCAGGCGGATTGACGTGGTGGGGGTGGGAAAAAGGTTCACCCCGCCCTCGAAGTGCTGGGTTGCGCTCTGCGACGGGACGTAGGCCTGCGTGCCGGCCTCGAGGCGCAGCTCCTCCCAGCCGTAGCTGGCGACCACGCCCCACCGCGCGGTGGTCATCCCGGCCTCGAGCGAGACTCCGCGCGACCGGCCCGACCCTGCCGCGAAAGTTCCGGTGGTGAACGGCCCGGCTACGGCGGGCGCCACCAGCACGACCCCCGCGAACTCGCGCTGGTACGCCTGCAGCCCCAGTCGTACCCCGGGGGTCGGCCGGTACTCGGCGGCGACCGCCGTCTGGTCGCTCCGGGCGACCGGCACCCCGGGCGCCCCGGCGCCCATGAAGAGGTCGGCCGGGAAGATGTTGCCGACGACCGATTCGGCGTTGCGGAGCGACTGGGTGAACTGATGGGTCCGCGCGGCGCTGGCGGTCAGGCTGAGCCGTTCGGTCGGCCTCCATCCCAACTGGACGCGCGGACCCAGATAGCGCCCGCCGTTCGTCGCCGAGAGGGTTGCCCCGATCCGGAGGTCGGTCGTGGGCCCCAGTGCACGGGCATGCTCGGCGAATGCCGTGGCGACCGGGGTCTCGGCGTGCAGAGCTCCCGTCTCCGATGTGACCGAATCGGGGCCGACACCATACGACGTCAGACTCCGCTCGAAGCGGAGGCCGGCACGGGTCACTCCCCGGCGGGTGCGCTGCTCGACCGACGCCGTCACCCCGCCATCCCGGCGCGCCGACTCGAGCCGCATCGGGCCGGCCGAGTCGGCCCAGGTCGAGCCGGCATCCGCCGTGGCGTGCCAGGCGAGCACGCGCAGTGATACCTGCCGGAACGACCGCCGCCATTCGGCTCCGAGCGATCGGCCCCGCCACTCGAAGCGGTTCCGCCCGGGCGTAGGCTCGATCTGCACCTCGGCGCCCGCCGCCGCGCTGATCTCGTTCTCGTTCTCGTAACCGAGCACCCGCACCCGCCCGCCCAGCACTGGCGTCTCGATGGTGGCGAGCCAATCGCCCGCCTCGCTTCGGAGGTACGAGGCCTCGTGCTTGGAGAGGAAGTAGGGTGACGCGGAACGGAGGCTCAGCAGGAAGCGGGTGTCGCCCACACCGACGGGCCCGTCCAGGGTAATGCGACCTTGCGTGGTGCTGAGACTCCCCTGGGTCCTGAGCGACGCGCCCGGAGCACGCGTCTCGCCGGCAATGGTTCCGGCCAGCGCCTCCGGTTGGTCGAGCGAGGGACTCGAGGTAGAGAGGTGGAGTCCGGCGAGCGCGTCCGGGTTCCAGGCGCTGAAGACGCCCGCCGCGTGATACGGGCTGAACACGGGCACGCCGTCGAGGAGGTACCCGGTCTGGTCCGAGGCGCCGCCGCGGATATGCATCCCGCTAGGGGACTCGGGATCAAGCACGACGTCACCGCCGCCGAGAGCCTTGAATCCGTCGGGCTCCGACAGCAGCGGGTGATTCCACACCGCCGCCATCGAGACGCTCCGGTCCGCGACGGCGCTGGTATCCCATGTTTCGACGCCGCGCATGCTGAGCGCGGGCCGCACCTCGATGGGCGCCAGTCGGGTTGGAGTGGGTTGCAGGGCGACGTCGATCTCGAGCGAACCCTCGCGCGGTACCAGGGCATCGAGCGTGCGGGGCGCATACCCGATGAAGCGCACCGTGATGTGATGGGGTCCGGGTGAGATATCCGAGAGGGTGTAGCGACCGCGGCCGTCGGTCGAGGCGGATAGGTCGAGGTCGGTGAGCGCGACCAGTGCGTGCTCAACCGGGCGACCAGTCTCCGCGTCGCGCACCGTCCCCGCGACAGTGGCTTGCACCACTTGCAGGGTGAAGACGACCTTGGCGAGCGCGGCGACAGCGAGCGTCATACGCCCCGATCACGGCAGATAAGCGAAGATTGGCTCCGGGAGAGAGGGGCACAAGGTCGGGGCGTGCACAACGGCCAGCGCGATAGCCTAGAAACTACTTGAGATAAATGACGTAAGTCTTTACCATAGCTTAGTATCCAGAGTCCACATGATTTCGCTGGAGCGGCGACGGTCTCCTGGTCAGCGTGGCACCGATCCAGCTCGGGACAAGCGCAGTGGCGCTCCCTCCGCCCAGACCAGATATGTTGAAAGCGTTGCACGCTCCGGCCTCGATGCATTGGAATAGTGCGCTCCTCGCCGTCCCAACTTTGCCAGTCGGGCAGACGCTCTGCAGCACGCCTTTCTCTGGAGAGGAGGCTCGCGGTGCATTCGCTCGGATTACGAGAGTCACTGGCCGCGCGGCTCGCGGCCGTGGACCGCTAGGCATCTATGCGCGAGCAGATCACCCTGCTGGGACCGCAACAGGCGACCACCGACCGTTCATCGCTGTCGGCGCTGCCGCGGGACCTGCTGGAGCAGATCCGCGGGCGCGTTCGCCTGCTCGCCCTGCTGGTCGCCGCGGGCTTCGCCGTCGACCCCGTGCTCGCCATCGTGGTCTCGATCATCGGCGCCATCGCCCGAGTCCCCGTCACCCTGGGCAATGTCGGGTTCATCGCGGCGGACGCCTCGGTGGCCGTGGCCTCACTCGGGCTTTGGTGGATCGCGGGTCGGCAGCGCCTGCCGGCCACTCGGCTTCACGCCATTGGCCTTGCCTACCAGGTGGTCATCTGCTTCGTCGTCGCGCTGTCGGTCTACTGGCAGTGGTGGGTGGAACACGGCAACCTGCCGCCCGTCACCTGGGTCCCGACAGTGATGGTGCTGTTCCCGCTGGTGATGCCGGGCCCGCCGCACCGGATGCTCGCGGCGGCCGTGGTAGCGGGGCTCACCTCACCGCTGGCGCTGTACCTCCTCGATCGCTGGGGCAAGGTGCAGCCGAGCGGCGACGACTACTTACGGTCCGTCCTCGGTCCGGCCCTCGCGGTCGGGTTCGCCTATTGGGGTGCGCGGGTGATCTACCGGCTGGGCCGCGAGGTCGCGGCTGCCCGTGAGCTGGGGAGCTATCGCCTGGTGGAGCGCCTCGGCCAGGGTGGCATGGGCGAGGTCTGGCGGGCCGATCACCGGATGCTGGCGCGCCCGGCCGCCATCAAGCTGATCCGCCCGTCGGTGGGCGGCGTCTCGCCCGACATGCAGCAGCGGTTCGAGCAGGAGGCGCAGGCGATCGCGCGGCTCCGCTCGCCCCACACCGTCGAGCTGTTCGATTTCGGCGTGGCCGAGAACGGCGCGTTCTACTACGTCATGGAGCTGCTCGACGGGCTGGACACCGAGGCGCTGGTGCGCCGGTTCGGGCCGGTGCCGCCGGGGCGCGCGATCCATCTGCTCCGTCAGGTCTGCCATTCCCTGACCGAGGCGCAGGCCTGCGGTCTGGTGCACCGCGACATCAAGCCGGCCAACGTCTTCCTCTGTCGTTACGGGCAGGACCTGGACTTCGTGAAGGTGCTCGACTTCGGATTGGTCAAAGCCGTCGACCGAGGGGGCGAAGCCGGGGCGGGCCTCACCGCCGAAAACATGGTGCAGGGCACGCCGGCGTTCATCGCGCCCGAGCAGGCGCTCGGCGATCCGGTGGACGGTCGGGCGGACATCTACGCCACCGGCTGCGTCGCCTACTGGCTGCTCACCGGCGAGTATGTCTTCACCGCCGATACGTCGCTGGGCATCGTGGTGCAACATGCCCACGCGACGCCGGTCGCCCCATCCACCCGGACCAGTCAGGCGATTCCGCCGGCGCTGGATCGGCTGATCCTCTCCTGTCTCGCCAAGGACCCGTCGGCGCGCCCGCAGGACGCCCGTGAGCTGTCCCGCCGGCTCGGGGAGGTCACCGACGCCGAACCCTGGAGCGAGGAGAGCGCCCGGCGCTGGTGGGATCGCTATCGCTCCCCAGGGGGGTCTTGATGGCGCTACATTCAAACGCCTTCGGGCCCTTAGCTCAGTCGGTTAGAGCAGCGGACTCATAATCCGTCGGTCCCTGGTTCGAATCCAGGAGGGCCCATGGACCTAGTGTGAGAAGGCCCTCGGCGATGAGCCGGGGGCTTTCGCTTTCTTGACTGCTCCCCCGGCACTGGCCGTTGGCGACCGCCTCGTCGTACATTCGGGGGTGCATTGAGTCCTCTTTCCCCGCTGCCCCGATGGCGCTCGAACAA
>DASSML010000356.1:0-8061 GCA_035688895.1 Gemmatimonadales bacterium | reverse complement strand
CGAGTGTCACAACGAGGTGATGCAGCGGATGATGGCCTCGGGCGCGGTGCAGCTCGCCCCCGAGCTCGCCGAAGGCGCCCGCCAGCTGCGGCACTACATGCGGCGGGTGCGGGAGACCTGGCGCGTGTGGCTCGGGTTCGGGACGGGGGTGGATTAGGTGGGTCGGTGGCGAGGTGGCTCGGTGGCTCGATAGCTCCGACAAACAGAAACCCTCCGGATGGCCGCGCCACCGGAGGGTCTCCATTTCGAGGCACTGAGCCACTGAGCCACTGAGCCACCGACCTAGATCACCCCTCCCCGTCGCAACCGCCCGAGCTGGTCGAACCGTTCCTCGTGGACCGCCAGCACTTCCTCCGGCGATACGGTCGCTACCCCCGGCTTACCCACCTCCACTCCCGCGGCGTAGTTGGCGATCTGCGCGGCCTCGCGCACCGAGGCTCCGGCCGCGAGCGCCGTGCCCAGCCAGGCGGTCACCGTGTCGCCGGCGCCCGAGACGTCGTATACCTCGCGGGCGATGCTGGGGATCCGGAGCGCGCTTCCGTCCTTGGTCACCAGCAGCATCCCGTCGGCGCCAAGGGTCACCAGCAGGTTGTCCGCCTTAAGCCGCGCGAGCACTTCGGGCAGCGCGTTCCGGTCCTGCAGGTCCACCGCCGCGCCCAGCGCCGACTCCAGCTCTCGGCGGTTGGGCTTGAACACGGTGGCGCCGGCGTACTCGAAGAACTGGCGGTACTTGGGATCCACCACGATGGGAATGCCGCGCCGCCGGGCGACTTCCATCACGGCCGCGATGAGCGCGGGCGGGAGCGCGCCCTTGTTGTAGTCCTCGAGGAGCAGGGCGTCGGCGTCGGCCAGCGCCTCGCGGGCGGCCTTGATCATCCGGTTGAGCTCGGGGCCCTCGAGCAGGCTCTCGACCTCGTCGTCGATCCGCACGATCTGCTGCGACCGGGCGATGATCCGCGTCTTCGTAGTGGTCGGTCGGCCGGCCACCGGGATCACGAACCGGTCTTCCAGCCTCGCGATGGCGAGGTTCTGCCGGATCGCGGCCCCATCCGTATCGTCGCCCACCACCCCGACGAGCAGGCAGGTGGCCCCCATCGCGGCGACGTTGGCGGCGACGTTGGCCGCGCCGCCCAGCGCCGAATGCCGCTCGCGGATGGTGACAACCGGCACCGGCGCCTCGGGGGAGAGCCGCTCGGTGTCGCCCACGAGGTATCGATCGATCATGATGTCGCCCACCACGACCACCCGGCTCCCCTTGATCCGGCCGATGAGCTGGAGCACCCGATCCCGGGGCAGCGGCGGCAGGGCGGTCATCGCAGGGTCCCTCCGCGACTCACGCCCAGCGTGACCTGCAGGCGGCCCTCGAAGCGATTCACCGTGCGGCCCTCCTGGTGCTCGGCGTTGACGACGTGGTGCATCCCGGCACTGGCGCGGAGGTCGAGCGGCCCCTGGCGGCCGCTCACGCCGACCGCCGCCCGGTAGGTGCGCTCCACCACGCCGATGAAGAGCTGGGGGACGTCGCCCGCTTCGGCGGCGGTGGGGAAGGGATCGTCGATCTCCCCCTCGCCCTGGCGCAGCACGGTGAGCTCCGGGGTGAAGAGCCACCGGGTCCCGACCGGCATGGTCGCCAGGGCGGAGAGCTGGTCCATGTCGGCGAAGTTGCGACCGAGTCCCACCCCCGCGTCGGTAAAGCTCTCGAAGGGGCTCATGGTACGGAAAGCGAGGCTCGAGGCCTGGGTGTAGAACGTCCGCCAGCCCAGCCGGCCACCGAGCGGGCCCGACGCCGCCAGGGTGAGGGCCCAGCGGTTGGGATACCGTCCGCTACCGGTGTCCTCGTAGGACAGGTCGTCGATCGCGAGCTGGCCCTCGAGGGTGAGTGCGCGGGACGCATGCCACTGCCCGTCGAACCCGAACATGACGTTGCCGTCGGCGCCCAGGCCGTACTGGTTGGCCAGCAGCAGGAGGGAGAGCGGGTTGCGGAACCGGGCGTCGAACTCGCGGTCCTCGCCGGCCAGTACGGTCGTCTCCCAGAGCCCCAGCGTCAGCCGCCGACTCGGCCGCACCGACAGCCGGTGGGCGAAGAAGTAACGGTGCACCCGCAGGCCGAGCGAGTCCCGCTCGTCGGTCAGCGTCCGCGCCACGGATTGGAGGCGGACCGTCTCGACGCCGACGTCGAAGCCGGCCTCGACCGCGTTGTAGGCGTAGTCGCTGATTGGAATGCCGGTGATCCCCGCCGGCCCCCAGTTGCGGTCCATCTGGCCGTAGAAGATGCTGCCGTACTTGAACTGGGCGCTGCCGTAGGCTTCCACCATGCGCCAGGCGAGCTCGAGGTCGGTCCGCCCCGGCCACTCGGGGTCGTCGGGCAGCCGAGGCTCCGCGGCCGGCCGGCTCACCAGCACGATCGGGCCCATGGTCGCTGCGCCGGTGAATTCGGCGTAGGGACGGACGCCGTCAGGCCCGAGCGGATGGAGCACGTCGCGGCGGATATGACTGAACGCCTGCCCGCCGCCTCGGGCCGCGAGATGCCAGCGGTCGCCGGCCGGGATGTCGAACTCCTGCCGAAGGCTCTGAATGAGCGTGCGCGAAGGCGCGCCCGTGGTGTCGGCGGCGGCGAGGACCCGCACCGCGTCGGCGTACCGGAAGGGCCGGACCTGCGGCGACGGGTCGGTCACGTCACCCCGCGCGATCAGGTGCTCGAGGAGCGGCAACCGGGGGTCGTCCAGCGGCAGGTAGGGGGAGCTCTGGGCGGCCGAGCGCGCGGGCACGAGCACGCCGCAGAGGAGTGCGGCGGCGCGAAGGACGCGGGCGGGTGCGGGCATGGGCGGGAAAGGTAATCGCGGTGGGTCAATGGATAGGTGGCTCGGTGGCGAGGTAACACGGTCGAAGCGTGAGGCGCCCGAATCGCAACGCTCGTGCTCGTACCCACCGAGCCACCTAGCCACCGAGCCACCTCTCTCTATTTTTCGGTCCTGTCCGCGCGACGCGGATCCGTTCCCAGAGCCCCGACGAGGTAGACTGGATGGCGAAACAAGACAATCTCGACCCGCAGACCCGGGACCTGGTCCGCTTCGCTGCGGCTATCGCGCAGGGGTACGAACCGGAGCTGCGCGAGCGGGTCGGGCCGCTCCGCTCCAGCCAGGTGCCGGTGGGGTGGGTCGAGGAGCTGCTGCTGCAGTCGGTGCTGATGGTCGGGTATCCACGGGCGCTCATCGCCTTCGGTGTCTGGCGCAAATTCAGCGGTGTGCCGGCCCCCGAGTCGGACGAAGGGCAGAACTACGCCCTGGTCACCGAGTGGACCGGGCGGGGAGAAGACGTCTGCGCCAAGGTCTACGGCGAGAACTACCGCAAGCTCCGCGAGAGCGTCCGGGCCCTGCATCCCGCCATCGACGCCTGGATGATCACCGAGGGCTACGGGCGGACCATGGGCCGGCCCGGGCTCGACCTGCTCCGGCGGGAGCTCTGTACCGTGGCGCAGACGGCCGTGCTCGAAGCGCCCAAGCAGCTGCACTCCCACCTGCGGGGCGCGCTCAACGCGGGGGCCTCGTTCGGACAGATCGAAGGCGTGCTGTCCATCGTCAATCCGCTGCTCTCCTTCGATCAATGGAAAAAGATCAAGGAGCTGTGGCGCAGTGTCCGCGAAGGGTGGGCGCCGGGCAACTGATGTTCATCGATCACGCGGTCGTGCGGGTCACCGCCGGTACCGGCGGCTCGGGCGCGTCGTCCTTCGCCCGCTTTAAGTACAAGCCCAAGGGCGGCCCCGACGGCGGCGATGGCGGTCGGGGCGGCAGCGTCTACGTTCGCGGCGACGCCAACCTGGCCACGCTCCTCGACTATCGGTACCGCACCACCTGGCAGGCCAACCGCGGCGAGCACGGCAAGGGCAAGACCCAGACCGGCGCCTCCGCCGATGACGTGTACCTCCCCGTGCCGCCGGGCACCGAAGTGCGGGACGCCGACTCCGGCGCGCCGCTGGGGGAGGTACTTCGTGCCGGAGACACGCTGCGGGTAGCCCGCGGCGGGCGGGGCGGGCGAGGCAACGCCCGCTTTGCCACCAGTACCCACCAGGCCCCGCGCGAGTGGGAACCGGGCGAAGAAGGCGAAGACCGCCGCATCGAGCTGGTGCTGAAGCTCATCGCCGACGTCGGCCTGGTGGGCGAGCCCAATGCCGGCAAGAGCACCCTGCTCAGCGTCATCTCGGCCGCGCGACCCAAGATCGCGGACTATCCCTTCACCACCCTCGAGCCCAACCTCGGCGTCAGCGCGCTCCCCGGTCATCGGACCTTCGTGGTGGCCGACATCCCGGGCATCATCGAAGGCGCGCACGCCGGTAAGGGGCTGGGGCTCCGGTTCCTGCAACACGTGGAGCGGACCCGGGTGCTCGCGTTTCTGGTTCCACTCGACGCGCCGGAGCCGGACCAGGTCTATCGTCGCCTGCGCCAGGAGGTCGCCCGGTACAGCGCGGCGCTCGCGGCCAAGCCGCACATCGTGCTGCTCTCCAAGCGGGATCTGCTTCCTGCCGACCAGGCGCTGCCCGCCCTCGAAGCCCCCGAGGCCGCCGGCGTTCTTGCCGTGTCCAGCGCCGCCGGCACCGGTCTCGACCAGCTGAAGGAATTTCTCTGGAAGTTCGTCGAGACGGCCAAGGCCGACGAGACGCCGGTCGAGGCCTGGCACGAGGACGAGACATAGTGGACCGAGAGCGGGCCGCGTGGGTGGCGCTTGCCCTCACGCCCGGCATCGGTCCCAGCCGGCTGCACGCTCTGGTTCAGGCCTGCCACTCTCCGCTCGGCGCCCTTTCGGCGCCGTTCGAGTTTTTGCGCACCATCCCCGGGCTCACCACGGCGGCGGCGACGGCCCTCGCCGGTGCCACTCTGGCCCAAGGTGAAGAGATCCTCGAGCGCGCCGAGCGGCTAGGCGGCCAGGTGCTGGTGCCCGACGACCCGACCTATCCCGAGTCCTTCCGCACCATCGCGGAGCCGCCCGCAGCACTCTTCCTCCTCGGCCGCATTGATCTGCTGGGGCGGCCCGCGGTGGCCGTCGTCGGCAGCCGCGACCACACCCCCTACGGCGCCGACGTCGCGCGGAGCGTCGCCTGGCAGGCCGCCGCGGCGGGCGTGGTCGTCGTGAGCGGGATGGCGCGTGGGCTCGACGCCGTGGCGCACCAAGCCGCGCTCGATGCCGGCGGAGGCAGCATCGGCGTGCTGGGCAACGGCCTGGGGGTCATCTACCCGAGCGCCAATCGCCGGCTCTACACGGCCATGGCCGATCGCGGCCTGCTGCTGACGGAATTTCCGCCCGGCGAGCGTCCCCATGCCGGCAGCTTTCCCCGACGCAACCGGCTGATCAGCGCGCTGGCTCGAGTGACGGTGGTGGTCGAGGCGGCCGTCGGCTCGGGCGCGCTCATTACCGCCGATGCCGCGCTGGAGCAGGGGCGTGAGGTCATGGCCGTTGCCGGGCCGATCACCAGCTCGCAGTCGGTAGGCACCAACCGCCTGATCCGCGACGGGGCCGCCCCGCTGCTCGAGCCGGAGGAACTGTTGGCTCACTACCGCGACGTTCAGCCGTTGAGCTCGCCGGCCGCTCCGCCGCCGGCGTTTGCTCCCTTGCCCGACTCCCTCGCCGATCCGGAGTACGCCATCGCCATGCTGCTCGACGCCGACGGCGCCAGCGCCGACGAGCTGCATTTGCGGTCGGGCCGCCCCGCCGGACAGGTGATGGCCGCCTTGTCCGCGCTCGAGGTGCTCGGCCTGGTCGAGCGTCGAGCGGGCGGCCGCTATCGACGGGTCTAGAAATAGCGCCGGGATCGGGCACTAGATTTCCCAGGGTGCACGTCTACATCCACGTCCCCTTCTGCGCCCGCCGCTGCAGCTACTGTGATTTCGCCATCGCGGTGCGCCGTGATGTGCCCTCGGATCGGTTCGCCGAGCTGGTGCTCCGGGAGTGGGCCGGGTGGCAGCCCCACCCGGTGTGGAAGCGCTCCCCCCGGGTCGACACTCTCTACTTCGGGGGCGGAACTCCGTCGCGCCTGGCCCCCGAAGCCGTGGCGCGGATCATCGAGCAGGTGTGGAGCGACCGCGGAATGGAGCGCGGCGCCGAGATCACGCTCGAGGCCAATCCGGACGATGTCACCGCGGCGGCGGTCGAGGCCTGGCGGGCGGCCGGGGTCAACCGGGTCTCGCTCGGGGCGCAGTCATTCGCGCCGGCGGTGCTACGCTGGATGCACCGTACCCATGACGCGGGACAGATCGGCAAGGCGGTGGAGCTGATCCGCGGCGGCGGCATCCAGGAGCTCTCTCTCGATCTCATCTTCGGCCTGCCCGGCCTGCTCGATCGCGATTGGGCCGCCGACCTGGCCTTGGCCCTCGCGCTCGAGCCCGACCATCTCTCCCTCTACGGGCTCACCATCGAAGCCCGTACGCCGCTCGCCCGGTGGGCGGCCCGGGGCGCGGTCACCCCGGTGGACGACGATCGCTACGCGGCGGAGTTCCTGGTTGCGCACCAGGCGCTGGGCGACAAGGGCTACGAGCACTACGAGGTGTCGAACTACGGCCGCGGTGGACGCCGTGCCCGGCACAACTCGGCCTATTGGCGGCGAGCGCCCTACATCGGGCTGGGGCCCTCGGCCCACAGCGCGATGGACGATGAGCGGCGGTGGAACCAGCGAGAATGGGCGGTGTACGAGCGTCGGCTCGAGGAGGGCGCCCCCGTGGTCGAAGGCGAGGAACGCCTGGGTCCGCAGGAGATTCGCCTGGAGGAGCTCTACCTCGGCCTTCGCACCACCGACGGCCTCCCCGCCGAACGGGTGCCGGCCGACACCAGCGGACGCTGGATCGAGTCGGGCTGGGCCACCGTCTCCGGCGGAAAGGTTCGGCTCACCCCGGAAGGCTGGCTCCGGCTGGACGCCCTGGTGGCGTCCGTCAGTGGGTAGCGGCGGCCATCTCCCGACAGGTCTGAGCGCAGGCGCGGCAGATCTCGGCGCAGGCCGCCATGTGGGGATCCTCTCCCAGCTTGTCACACTCCTCCGCACAGCGCTCGCAGACGGCGGCGCAGGCCGCGCAGATATGACCGTGGAGGTCCGACCCCCGCACCATGAAGTTGGCGCTCGTCTGGCAGATCTCGGCGCAATCCAGAAGCAGGCGGACGTGGGCCTCGTGGCCCTGGGCCGCCCCGCGCTCTCCTCGGAAGTGACGGGCAGCGGTTTCCAGGCAGATCCGGTGGCAGCGGGTACAGTTTTCGATGCACTGCTCGATGTCATGGGTGGTGGTCGGCATGGATGCTCCAATCAGGGGAGGGTGTCGCACCGATGGGCGACAGCCTACGTGGGTGCCGGACGCCGGGCTGCGACCGGGCTCACACCGCTAGCCGAGGTTGTCCAAGTCGTTACATTTCTTCACCATGCCAGCACCGGAACAGCTGAGCGAGCGGGAGCTGCGGGTCCTCGAGGCGGTAGTGCAGACCTACATCGAGACCGCAGAGCCGGCCGGGAGCCAGACCATTGCCCGCCGGTTCGGGCTCGGCGTGTCGCCGGCCACGATCCGGAACACGATGAGTGAGCTGGAGGACAAGGGGTATCTCTTTCACCCCCACACCTCGGCCGGGCGGATTCCGACCGATCGGGCCTACCGGGTCTACGTCAACGCCATCATGCGTCTCGCCCCGCCCAGCTCGGAGGCGCAGCAGGCGCTCCGCAGCGAGCTGGTCGGCTCCCGGAACGCGGTCGAGGAGATCCTCCGCCGCGCGGCCCAGGTGCTCGGCGTGCTGACCCAGGAGCTGGGTGTGGCGGTGGCGCCGGCGCTGGACGAGCTGGTGCTGGAGCGGCTCGAGCTGGTCCCGGTCACCACGGAGCGTCTGCTCCTGGTGTTCAACCTCCGGAGCGGAGTGGTGCGGACGATCTTCGTGGAGGTGCCGGCCCGGACCGCGTCGGCCCCGATGCACGAGGTCGCCCGGATTCTCAACGAGCGGCTCAGCGGGCTCACGCTGCGGAAGATCCGGGAGACGGTGAGCGAGCGGCTGCGCGACGCGGGCAGCGCGGAGGGCCGGGAGCTGCTCAACATCTTCATCGCC
>DASSML010000355.1:0-2174 GCA_035688895.1 Gemmatimonadales bacterium | reverse complement strand
CTATCTCGACAACACAGGCCATCCCGCCGCGAGCCGATTCTCCCTCGCTCGTGCATCGAAGAGCCACGTGGACGCCCTGGGGGTGAGCTGGAGTGACACAAGCGGAAAGAACCACGGCCAGTACGCTCCCTTCTCCTGGCGAAGCTCATAGCCTTCGCGATCGCGGCCTCATCGCGAGCTGCATCGTTCTCATCACCCTGCTGGCCTGGACCTACCTGGTCCACCTGCATCGCCCCCTGACGTCCCCCGCCGCAGGCGATTCGATGATGGCGGGAATGGGGATGGTGATGGATCGGCCGTGGGGCGCGGGCGATCTGCTGCTGACGTTCCTGATGTGGTCGGTGATGATGGTCGGCATGATGGCGCTCTCGGCCCTGCCCGTCCTGCTCCTCTTCGCCAGGATGCACGCCCAGCGAGAGGGCGGTGTGGCCCCGGCCGTACCGTCGTTCGGCCTCGGCTACCTCATCGTCTGGCTGGCGTTCAGCGCTTGCGCAACTGCCGCCCAATGGGCCCTGCACCAGGCCGCGTTGCTGTCACCCACCATGGCGACAACGAGCACCACCATCGCCGGCGTCATCCTCATCACGGCGGGCGTCTATCAGCTGACCCCACTCAAGAACCGGTGCCTGACCCACTGCCAGAGCCCGCTGGGCTTTCTGATGAGCCACTGGCGTGACGGATCGGGCGGCGCGTTCCTGATGGGGTGGCGACACGGCATCTTCTGCCTGGGCTGCTGCTGGGCGTTGATGCTCGTGCTCTTCGTGGTCGGGGTGATGAATCTCGCGTGGGTCGGCGTCCTCACCCTCTTCATTCTCGCCGAGAAGCTGGGGCCCGCCGGCGCCCGCCTCTCACGGGCCGGCGGCGCGATCCTGCTCGTTCTGGGAGTCGTCCTGCTGGCCGGATGGGCGTAGTGAAGATCTGGATCGACGCGGATGCGGCGCCACGAGAGGTCAAGGAGCTGGTGTTTCGAGCGGCCAAACGGTTGACGATCGAGACCGTGTTGGTCGCGAACCAACGGCTCCAGACACCGGTCGGCAACCCCCTGGTGAGCGCCGTCTGGGTGGACGGGGGCGCCGATGTGGCTGACCAGCACATCGCCAGCCATGCCGCCCCCGGGGACCTGGTGGTCACGCAGGACGTGCCGTTGGCCGCCCTGCTGGTGCCCAAGGGCATCGCCGTGCTCGATCCTCGGGGTGAAGAGCATACCGCCGAGACGGTCGGCGAGCGCTTGTCCGTGCGGGACTTCATGGAGCAGGCCCGTATCGCCGGCTTGGTCACCGGTGGTCCGGCCCCCTACGACGCCCGCGCGAAGCAGGCCTTCGCCGCCGCGCTCGATCGGGTACTGACGCGCCTTCGCTGATGTCCCGCCGCGTCGCCGTGATCGGGGCCGGTGCCGCCGGCACCATGGCCGCGATCTTCGCGGCCGCCGGCGGCGCCGAGACCCTGTTGCTGGAGCGCACGCGCGACGGGGGACGCAAGATCCTCATCAGCGGCGGCGGCCGCTGCAACATCCTTCCCGCGCGGGTGGACGAGCGCCGCTTCGTCACCGACTCCTCACCCCACACGCTCCGAAACATTCTCCGCTCCTGGCCCCTCGCGGAGCAGATCGCGTTCTTCGAGCAGGAGCTGGGCCTCAGGCTGGTCGAGGAGCGCGAGACGGCCAAGCTGTTCCCGGCCTCGAACCGCGCGCGAGACGTGCGGGATGGCTTGCTGGCGCTGGCGGCGCGGCGCGGCGCGCGGGTGCTGATGGAGACCACGGTCACCGGGATCGAGCCCTCGGCGGGCGGCTGGCGGGTCGAGCGGGAGCAGGGGGAGCCGTTGGCCGTGGACGCGGTGGTCATCGCCACCGGGGGGCTGTCGGTCCCCACCACCGGCAGCGACGGCCGCGGCCTGGCGATGCTCTCGGCGCTCGGGCACACGGTGCACCCGACCTACCCGGCCCTCACGCCGGCGGTCGCCAACCCGGCACCGTTCGCGGCGCTCGCCGGCGTGTCGCTGCCGGTCTCGATCACCGCGCGCGACGGGCAGAGGAACGCCGCCAGCAGCGGCGGGTTCCTCTTCACCCACCGCGGGTACAGCGGACCGTCGGTGCTCGATGTCTCCCACGTTCTGGTGCGCTCGCGCCTGGAGGGTGACGGCGACGCCCGACTCCTGGTCCGGTGGGCCGCCCTCGA
>DASSML010000354.1:0-14430 GCA_035688895.1 Gemmatimonadales bacterium | reverse complement strand
GAATAACCCGCATTCCGGAGGCTGCCTTGGTCGACGAGGAGCAGGACGACGCGACGGTCTACAAGGTCGTAGTGAATGAGGAGGAGCAGTACTCCATCTGGCCATCCCAGCGAGAGAACGCTCCAGGCTGGCGGGACGCCGGCAAGAGCGGTAGCCGGGCCGAGTGCCTCGCCTACATCGAATCGGTGTGGACCGACATGCGGCCGCTCAGTCTCCGACGCCGGATGGGAGATACTCCGCCCGCGTAAGGCCCGAGGGCCGGGGTCATCGATAATGTGCACAACTTTGCATACCTGGGGTCGCGCATCCCTGCTTGCGCAGCCCCGCCGCCTCTGTAGGTTCTGAATCAATAGCGAGCCGCCAGGCGTGGGCGCGGACTCACGAGAATCCTACCGACAACCGGATGGCATCTCGAGCAAGCTTAGGCCGCCCGAAGCACTGGGTGGCCCGGGCACCGCTGCTGGACATTCTAGCGAACAATCCGACGAACACTGCTGCGTCGGTCACCACGCTGGTCATCTGAAAACAGCGGAGGCAGAACCATGAGCAACTCGGACACTCCCCCCGAGCAGGGCATCAAGGTGGGCGCGGCGAGGCGGAAAGCGGTCCGGGTTTCGCCCGAAGGACTCGTTCGTGAGCAGGCGCTGCTTCCGGACCGAGCGCTCCCCTGGCTGATCACACCGACCCAGCCTGGGATTGACTTGGCGGAGTGGTCCGCCGCCCACCGGCAGTTGATCGAGAACCATCTTCTGACGATCGGAGCCGTCCTGTTTCGCAACTTCGGGGTCCGTTCCGAAGCGGACCTGGAGGGCTTCGTGCAGGGACTCAGCGGTGACCTGCTCGAGTACACCTATCGCTCCACGCCCCGGAAGCAGGTCGCAGGCAACATCTACACGTCCACCGAATATCCCGCGGACCAGCACATCCCGCTGCACAATGAGCTGTCCTATACCCGTGAGTGGCCGATGAAGATCGCGTTCTGCTGCCTCAGGCCGGCGCAGCAGGGAGGGGAGACGCCGATCGCCGACAGCCGGCGGATCTATCAGGCCATCGATCCCGACGTGCGCGAGCGGTTCGCCTCGCGCAAGGTCATGTATGTCCGCACCTACGGCGGAGGGCTCGACCTCCCATGGGAGGAAGTGTTCCAGACTTCCGATCGGGGCGCGGTCGAGGACTTCTGCCGGAGCCACGGGATCGAATTCGAGTGGAAGAACGACAACCGGCTCCGCACGCGTCAGGTCTGTCAGGCCGTCGCACGCCACCCGGCCACCGGGGAACCGGTCTGGTTCAACCAGGCTCACCTGTTCCACGTCTCCGGCCTTCCGGCTGCTGTGCGGGAGGCGCTCCTTTCGGCCCAGCAGGAGGACGACCTGCCTCGGAACGTCTACTACGGGGACGGCGCCCCCATCGAGCCCGAGTCCTTGGCCGAGATCCGGCGGGCCCTGCAGCAGGAGACGGTGAGCTTCCCCTGGCAGGAGGGGGACGTCTTGTTGCTCGACAATATGCTAACCGCACACGCCCGTACCCCGTTCGTCGGCCCCAGGAAAATCGTAGTGGGGATGGCGCAACCCCACTCGATCTCGGAACCTGCCGCTTCGGTGTAGGGAGCGTACGTGCACGACGGCACACTCGACGGCTTCCGTCTCTCACCCCAGCAGGCTCACATCTGGACTTTGCGGCAGTCGGGAGAGGGACCCGTCTGCCGCGCGCGGGGCGTGATTGCCATCGACGGTCCGTTGGACCCCGGCCTGCTGAGCTCGGCATGGCGCCGCCTCGTGGCCGATCACGAGATTCTGCGTACCGCCTTCCAGCGATTGCCCGGCATGCTGCTGCCGCTCCAGGTGGTCTCGGACGCGGAGGCCCCTCCCTTGCGATACGTGCACCTGGATCAGGGTGAGAAGGATGAGCTGGCGAGTGCCGTCGATCGGCTGCTGGACGAGATCGTCATGGCCGCGCCGGCGCTCGATACGCCTCCGCTCGTCCAGCCCACCCTGGTGCGGCTCTCGAGCCAGGCGCACCTGCTGCTGGTTGACGCACCCGCTCTATGTCTCGACGGACCCTCCATTCGGCTCCTCGCTGAACGACTTGGCGAGGCGTATGCCGCGGGCTCGGGAGAGCATCAGCCCGACGCCCGGGATCCCGTTCAGTACGCGGATGTCGCCGAGTGGGCGCTCGAGCGACTCACGGCAACCAACCAGCAACAGGAGACCGGCCGGGCAACCTGGCAGACGATGCTCGCCGGAACCGGCCCGGTCAGGTTACCCTGGGAACGGCGCGTGCCGGACGCCAGGTTTGAGTCGGCGCGCCTGGACGTGGCACTCTCCGCCGACCTGGTGCGATCGGTCGAGCGCGCCGCGACTGCCTGCGGAGCGGCGCCGGCCGAGTTTCTGCTGACTTGCTGGCAAACCGTGCTCCTGCGCCTGACCGGGCAGACCGGACTGGTCTGTGGCGTGCTCCATGAGGGGCGCCTGCATCAAGAGCTGCGTGAGTGCCTCGGGCCACTCGCCCGGATGCTACCCGACCCAGCCGAGTTCAAGGGCGATCGGCCGTTCGCCTCGGCCCTGCAAGCCACGCATCACGCCCGCGAAGCGGCAGATCGCTGGCACGATGTCTATCCCCTGGCTGACGGACCCCGGTTCTCGTTCTGTTACGAGTATCAGACACGTCCGTCCTGGTCGGTTGGTAGCCTGCGGCTCACCGTGCAGCAGTGCGATGTACAGGCCGACCGGTACGGGCTCAAGCTGGTGTGTGCTCGCCGCGATACCGATGTCGCGATGGAGCTCCACTACGATGCGGCCCTGATGACCGCCGCAGATGCCCGCCGTGTGGTGGACTGCTACGAGGCGGTGGTCGGGCACGCGGCACAGGCCATCGACACCCCGCTCGGGGAGCTCAGGATTCTTCCCCCGGCGGAGCGCCAGCGTGTCCTCCTGCGCGCCGCAGGGGAGACCGTGCCGCTGGCGGATCCTGATCCGGTGCATCGCATCATCGAGAAGCGAGTCCGGGCGCACCCGAATCGCACGGCCATCCGGTGTGGTGATCAGAGCCTTACCTACCGGCAACTGGATGAGCGTGCTGCGCGACTTGCCCGGGAGCTTCGGGAGCTCGGCGCGGGCCCTGATGTGACCGTGGCGATCTGCCTCCCGCGCTCGTGCTGGGGTGCCGTTGCCGTGCTAGGGGTCCTGAAGACGGGCGGTGCGTGGCTTCCGCTCGACCCTTCCCTTCCGGCGGAACGCCTGACCTTCCTGCTGCGGGATGCCGGGGCGGGAATCCTGATCACCCAGCATCCGCTGGATCTCGAACCCGCACTCCAGGGACCTCGGTGCGTGCTGCTGGACGCGGTGGATCATGGCAGGGCCGAGCCAGCGAGCGATGCCGGTTGGCATTCTCACGGCAGCGACCTAGCCTACCTGATGTACACCTCGGGCTCCACGGGACAGCCGAAGGGCGTCATGATCACCCACGGGGGTCTGTCCCATTACGTCCAGGCGTTACGAGAGCGCCTGCAGCTGACGGCCGACGATGTCTACCTGCATACGGCGACCTTCGCCTTTTCCTCCTCCGTGCGTCAGCTGCTCGTGCCCCTGGCGGCTGGGGCATCGATCGTGCTGGCGACGGCCGAGGAGATGCGCGACCCGATTCGCCTGTTCGAGACCATCCGCGACAGCGGCGTGACCATCATCGACCTGGTGCCGTCTTACCTTGGTCTCTGTTTGACCGCGCTCGAGGGCATGGCGGAGGCGGAACGCGTGCGCCTGACGGACAATGACCTCCGGCTGCTCCTCACCGCGAGCGAGCCGCTGCCGACATCGGCGCCGGAGCGGTGGCGGCGGGTGCTCCCGCACCCCGTGCCATTGCTGAACATGTTCGGGCAGACCGAAACGACCGGGATTGTGACGACCGCTCCCGTTCGGGCCGACGCGGAACAGCCGACCGGCATCGTGCCGGTCGGTCGGCCTATCCCGAACACGCGGGTGTACGTCCTCGACGGCAACGGCCAGCCGGTGCCCGAGGGTGTCGTCGGGGAGCTCCATATCGGGGGAGCCGGGCTGGGACGGGGCTACCTCCGCCGTCCCGGCCTCACCGCCGAACGCTTTGTTCCCGACCCCTACGGCGGCGAGGCCGGCGCTCGCCTCTACCGAACCGGTGACCTCGGCCTCATGCGGACGGACGGCGAGATCGAGTTCGTTGGCCGGATCGACAATCAGATCAAGGTGAGGGGGTTCCGGGTGGAGCCCGGCGAGATCGAATCGGTCTTGCGCCAGCACCCTGGGGTCGACACGGCCGCGGTGGTTGCGCGCGACCATGGCCTCGGCGATGTCCGGCTCACCGCCTTCGTGGTTGCCTCCCGGGACCGGCCCGAGCCGAGCGTCCTGCAGGCATTCGCCCGAGATCGGGTGCCGCACTACATGGTTCCGTCGACGTTCATTTTTCTCGCCGCCCTGCCGCTTACGCCCACTGGGAAGCTGAACCGCCGGGACCTGGAGCAGCGGGAGCTCTCGCCCGAGCGACCCTCGAGCGAGCGCACGGCACCCGCCACTCCCACGGAGCAGGCGGTGGCGGCGATCTGGAAGGAAGTACTCGGGGTTGATGAGGTTGGAGCTGAAGACGACTTTTTCGAGCTCGGAGGCAATTCGCTGCTGCTCACTCGAGCCGTGGCCCGGATCCGCCGCAGCGTGCAGATCGACGTGCCGCTGGGCGTCCTGTTCGAGTGCTCGACGATCTCGGAGCTGGCCAGCGTGATCGACCGCACGCAGGCGCCGGCACCCGGCGCCGGCTGATGGGGCGGCCATGACCGAGGCGGCGCCGCTTTCCTACGCCCAACTCCGGATGTGGCTGTTCGCCCAGCTGGAGCCTGCGTCGTCCCACTATAACCAGCTTCGGGTGACCCGGTGGCGCGGTCCGCTGCAGGTCCCCGCCCTGGAGCGTGCGCTGTCCGAGATCATCGCCCGGTAAGACGTCCTGCGAGCACGGTTCTGGTCGGAGGATGGCGGTGTCTTCCAGCGCGCGACTGAAGCGACTCCCGTGATCATTCCCGTGGAAGAAGTGGAGTGGTCACCACCAGACACCGCGGAGAAGGCCGCCTCGCGCCGGGCGCTCGCGGTCGGGGGACAGCGGTTCGATCTGGAGCGCGGGCACCTCGTTCGCGCGGTCCTGCTCCGACTGCAACCGACGGAGCACCACCTGGTCCTGGTCGTCCACCACATCGCCAGCGACGAGGTGTCCGCCCGCCTGCTGCTGCAGGAACTGTGCGCCTTGTATGCCGCTCATTGCAAGGGCAATCAGCCGGTCCTGCCCCCGTCCACGACGCAGTACGCAGATTACGCGGCCCGACAACAGGAGCGCGTAGGAACCCGCGCGGAGGCGGAGGATCTCTCCTACTGGCGGGAGCAGCTCCGGGGCGCCCCGCCCCTTCTGCAATTGCCGGCCGATCATCCCCGTCCCGCCCGGGCATCGTACGAGGGTGGAGAGGTGGGTTTCCGACTGCCCGCTCCCACGGTCGAGCGGATCGCGTCGCTGTGTCGCAGCGAGCGAGTCTCCCCTTTCATGGTGCTGTTCGGGGCCTTCCAGGCGGTGCTCGTCCGGTGGAGCTCGCGGACCGACCTGATCGTCGGCGTGCCGATCGCCGGCCGCACCGAGGTGGAGCTGGAGCGCGCCATCGGGTGCTTCGCCAACACCCTCGTCCTTCGCACCGATGCGAGCGGCGATCCGTCCTTGCGCGATCTGCTGCGCCACACGCGCGCGGCCGTGCTCGACGGCCTCGCCCATCAGGAGTTGCCCTTCGAGCGACTGGTCCAGGACCTGCACCCGGTGCGCAACCCGGCCTATCATCCGGTCTTCCAGGTCCTGTTCGTGCTGCGTGACTTCCCGCCGCTCGACCTGGCGGCGCCCGGGATGGAGATCGAGTACCTCCCGACGGGTGATCGCGGGCGAGCCCTGGTCGACCTCGGGCTGGAGGTGGATCGAACCCGGATGGGATACGACGGCGAGTTCACCTACAACGCGACCCTGTTCGACCGCTCCACCGTGGAGCGCCTCGGGGCGGACTTCCTGGCGGTGCTCGATGCCATGCTGGAAGACCCCGCGGTACGGCTCAGCGAGCTGCCGGCGCTGAGCGGTGTCCTCCCGGCGGGCGAAGCCGACGCCACGGCACGGGTGCTCGCCGTCTTGGAGCGGCTCTCGGAGGACGACGTTCAACGATTACTGGCGGACGCCGGAGATCCCCACGCATGACCGACATGACACCGGAAGATCTGGCTGGTCGCATCGCGGCGTTGTCGCCGGCCAAGCGGGCGATGCTCGAAGCGATGCTCCGGGGAAGCCCGACGGACACCACAGCCGGACGGCCGTTGCCGGCGGCGATTGGGCGAAGAGCAGACCGCAGCGCGGCGCCGCTCTCGTTCGCGCAACAGCGCCTGTGGTTCCTCGATCAGCTGGAGCCGGGCTCGCCGATGTACACCATGGCGCGGCGGATCCGAGTCGAGGGGCAGCTCAACGATGCGGCTCTCGAGCGCGCCTTTCAAGCGCTGATCGCGCGACACGAGTCGCTGCGCACGACGTTCCACTCGGTGAATGGAGAGCCGTCTCAGGTCGTGGCGCCGCCGGGGGGCTTTCGCATGGCGTTCACCGACCTGACGGTCCATCCCCAAGAGGACCGCGATCGGGCCGCCCAGCGGATCAGCCTCGAGGAGTCTCGCCGCCCCTTCGACCTGGCGCAGGGCCCGCTCCTTCGGGTTCGACTGCTCCGGCTCGCGCCGGACGAGCACGTGCTGGTCCTCGTGCTGCATCACATCATCTCCGACGGCTGGTCCATGGGCGTGCTGATGCGAGAGCTCGGCGCGTTGTACTCGGCATGCGTTGCCGGCGGCGAAGTCGACCTGCCGGAGTTGCCGATCCAGTACACGGATTATGCGGCATGGCAGCGAGACTGGCTGCAGGGGCCGGTCCTCGCCGGTGAGCTCAATTATTGGAAGCGGCAGCTCGGGGCCGAGGTGCCGCCGATCGACCTGCCTCGCCGCCGCTCAGAGCCCGAGGCCTCCGAACCTGCCGGCGTAGCGTTGCCCATCGTGGTGCCAGCGGAATTGACGAAGCAGCTCGAGGAGCTCAGCCGACGGGAGAAGGCCACCCTGTACATGACCGTACTGGCGGCCTTCCAGTGCCTGCTGCACCGTTACTCCGCTCAGGACGACATCGTGGTCGGGAGCCCGATCGCGGGACGGACTCGAGCCGAGCTGGAAGACTTGATCGGATTCTTCATCAATACCCTGGTACTTCGGACCGATCTCTCGGGCGACCCCCCCTTCCGTCAGCTGCTGGCGCGTACTCGAGAAGTGGCTCTCGAAGCCTATGCTCATCAGGACCTTCCCTTCGAGCGGCTGGTGCAGGAGCTCCACCCTGAGCGCGATCCGGACCGGAACCCGCTCTTTCAGGTTGCCTTCGTCCTGCAGAATGCGCCACGCGCTCTCGTGGAGCTGCCTGGCTTGAAGCTGATCCTGTTCAAGCCGGAGACGGTGACATCCAAGTTCGACCTGACGCTCGACCTCTCCCAGACCCCCGCCGGGCTCGAGGGGGTGCTCGCCTACAGCACCCGAAACTTCGATGCTGCCACGATCCAGCGACTGGCCCGTCATTTTCACGCCCTGCTGGAGGGCATCGTCGCGAACCCGGATACCCGGCTCTCGGCGCTGCCCTTGATGCCTCCGGATCAAGAACGTGCGATCGTGACCGCGTGGAACGCCGCAGGGGGGGCGCGGCCCGCTGAGCCGGATGCCCATCGCGGGTTTGAGCGGCAGGCGGCGCGCTCACCTCATGCCCCCGCAGTGATCGCAGACGGTGGAAGCCTCTCGTACGAGGAGCTGGACCGGTGGGCCAGTGGCCTGGCGCATCGGCTGCGCGCGCTCGGCGTGGGAGCCGATGCGAGAGTCGGCCTCGTGGCCCGGCGCTCTCCGGAGCTGCTGGCCGGGATTCTGGGCATACTGAAGGCCGGCGGCGCCTACGTGCCCCTGGATCCGGCGTACCCGGTCGATCGCCTGGAGTACATGCTGCGGGACGCCGGCGTGCGTGCTCTGGTAATCGAGGAGGGGTTGGCGGAGACCGAGCCGTTTGCCACGCTGGGCCGCACACTCCCGATCGTGCCCGTAAGCAGCCGGCGAAAGCTCGACGCCGGCACTGGGCCGGCCGCTGCTCCAGAGGCGAGGAGCAGTGGGGATGAGCTCGCGTACGTGATGTACACCTCCGGCTCGACCGGTACACCCAAGGCGGTCGGAGTTCCCCACAGTGCCCTGGCCAACTTTGCCGGAGCGGCAGCCGCAACCTACGGTCTCGGACCCTCCGACCGTGTGCTGCAGTTCGCATCTATCAGCTTCGACATGTCGGTGGACGAGATATTCCCGGCCTGGGACAGTGGTGCGGCCGTGGTGCTCGCTCCGGATGGTCCGCTGTCTCCTGGCGAGGTCTCGAGCACGATCAGCCGCCACGGTGTCACCGTCGTTTCGCTGCCCACGGCGTTCTGGCATTACTGGGTGCAGGAGTTGCAGGCCTCGCGGACACCGCTGCCTCCCACCCTTCGGCTCGTCATCGTCGGGGGAGAGAAGGTGCAGCCGACCGCGTACTCCGCCTGGCGGGAGCTCGAGACCAGCCACATTCGCTGGGTCAACACCTACGGCCCCACGGAGGCCACCGTCGAGGCAACGGCCTGGGAGGCGACGCCCGGCGACCCCTTGGTGCCTGCGGAAGTGGGGCCGCCCCTTGGTCGGCCGGTCGCGGGCGCGACGACCTATGTGCTCGATCGGCACCTCAATCCGGTCCCTCCGGGCGTGAAGGGCGAGCTCTACATCGCCGGCCCAGGCGTCGCCCGGGGGTATCTCAACCGGCCTGGCCAGACTGCGGCGGCGTTCGTCCCCGATCCATTCACCCGGAGGGCCGGCGCCCGCATGTACCGGAGTGGCGACCTGGTTCGGTACCGGGAGGACGGAAACCTGGAGTTCGTAGGCCGAGCGGACGGCCAGGTCAAGATTCGAGGATTCCGGGTCGAGCTGGCCGAGGTGGAATCGGTGCTGGGCAGGCATCCTGAGGTTGCGGCATCTGCCGTTGTCGCCCGCGAGGATGTGCCGCTCGAGCTGAGGCTGGTGGCGTATGTCGCTGCGGCCGGCACGCGCGCTCCCACGCCTGAAGAGCTCCGGACGTTCCTCGCGGATCGCCTGCCGAGCTATATGCTTCCGTCGGTCGTGGTCGTCCTGCCGGTGTTGCCGTTGACGCGGACGGGGAAGATCGATCGTCGGGCGTTGCCCCCACCCGAAGACGTGTCGGCGTCGGGCGCCGATCGCGAGCCGGCGACGGAGACCGAAGCGGCGGTCGCGGCGATCTGGCAGGCGGTTCTCCGGAAGGAGCGGGTGGGTGCGACCGAGAACTTCTTCGAGCTCGGCGGACACTCGTTGCTGGCGACCCAGGTCATAGCTCGGATTCGCAGCCAGCTTGGGGTCGATTTGCCGCTCCGAGTTCTCTTCGAGCAGCCGACGGTGGAGGCATTGGCCCAGGCGGTCGACGCCCAGCCGAAGGGGATTCAGCCATCCGACCTCGATCGATGGCTCGACAAGCTCGGGGAAGGTGGGATGAGCTGACCAGCACCGGGCTCGCCGGAGCGGTTCACGTATAACTTGAGGTGAGGAGAGCTAAGACGTTGAAGGACGGTAGCATTGCCGACGGCCTGCTAGCCGTCTCCGCCGGACGATCTTGACGACGCTCCCAGACCCGAGGAGTGCGCGGCGACGAGTTCCTCCAGCCATCGTTCCCCTCGAAAATGCCGATACTGCTCCGCCCGGAGCTGATCCGCGAGGCGCTCGGGCGGCAGCGTCACGTCGTCGTAGGTGAGGACGGCGTCCTTGGGGATGTCGCGCTTCAACACGCAACCTTCGACCAGCCCCTCCGGTAGGTACCGCTTGGCGCACATCTCGTCCGCGTTCACGGCCTCGCCATAGGTCATGTACATCCCGTAATCGTCGAGCACCTCGCCGGCGGCGAGGTCACGCTTGGCCACGGCACAGACCTCCACTACGGGGCCGCCCAGGGGGCGGGCGAGATGATCCCGGAAGAGCACAACTCGGGCGATCGACGCTGGTACCTCGAAGTGCACCAGGTGGTAGGGCGTAAAGAACGAGTAGAGCGGCCCCTCGCCCATCTTGTAGAGATTGAGGTAATGCTGCTGCTTCGGATCGGGATGCTCCGCCAGGACGAACACCTTGGTCAGCGGCGTGCCGACGACGTAATCCACGATGCCGCCCAGCTGGCGGAGCTCTTCGATGTCGTACGCGTTGCCGATCCGCATGACATCGTCCTTGTACTCGATCCCGCGCGACATCCCGCGCGTGCGCACCCGGAATCCGGTGGCGTTGGCGACGATGGCCTGCTCGAAGCTGATCTTGGAGCCGTCGGCGAAGCTGGTCACCATCGCCGGGTTTTGTCCCCACCGTTCGGCGAACCCTTTCTGGGTGGTGGGGTTTCGATACGGGTCCTGCAGGCCCTTGACGTTGCCGATCACCCGCGGCGTGAGCCCCAGGCCCTTCACCCAACGGTAGAGATTGATCTGGACCCCGGGCTCGTCGCCATCGCAGGCCGAAAAGATTGCGCCGTGGCGGGCCGCGTAGGTCTGCATGATCGGACCGATCGTAGCGTCGATCTCGGCGTTCATGAGCAGGACGTCCTTCCCGTGCCGGAACGCCTCCATGGCCACCTGGGCGCCGAACTCGACCGACCCGGTCACATCGACCAGGATGTCCACGTCGGGCGAGCGGGCCAGCATCATGGCGTCGTCGGTGGCGACCGTCTTCCCCTCCCTGATCGCGAGGTCGGCCTCCCGCTGCGTGCCGGGTGTAGCTGGGTCGGGAAGACCGGCATACGCGCACAGGTCGACCGCTCGCTCGAGGCCACGGTTGAAGACCCCGACCAGGCGCATGCCCGGCGTGGTGTGGACGAGGTGGTTCGCCAGCCCGCGGGCCATGAAGCCGGCGCCGAGCAGGGCGACGCGAATCGGGCGGCTCTCGCGCTCGCGCGCTTCGAGGGCGGTATCGACGATGATCATGCGTACTCCCCGGCCATCCGCTGCTTCAGCTCGGATTCCTGCTCGTCCAGCGGCCGCCACGCGCGATCCTTCTCCGAGATGACACTGAGCGGCAGTGGCCACGGGAGCTTGAGACGTGGCTCATCGTACAGCAACCCACCCTCGGTGCCGGGGGTGTAGAACGCTCCCACCTGATAGCTCGTGTCGGTCTTGTCGCGCAGCGCCTGGTATCCGTGCGCGAAGCGCTCGGGGACGTACAACGCGCGGTAGTTGTCCTCGTCGAGCTCCACGGCCACGTGCTCGAGATAGGTCGGGCTCTCGGGACGCAGGTCCACGATGAAATCGAGGATCGCCCCCCGAGTGCAGCGCACGAGCTTGGTCTCCGCCGCGGGCGGGAACTGAAAGTGCATCCCGCGGACGGTTCCCTTCCGGTGATTGAAGGCGATGTTCGCCTGGACGATGACCGGCTTGAGACCGTGCTCGGCGAACTCGTGCTGGCAGAAGGCCCGCGCGAAGAAGCCGCGCGAGTCCTCTCGGCGCTCGAGGTCGATGATGAATGCGCCTTTCAGCTTGGTCTCGGTGAAGATCATCCGGGGAATCTCCTGAGCGAGTCAGATGGGTGGCGACAGCCGTGCCCATCGATACCGATGTTCCCTCGAAAGTGACGCCGTGGCAAGAGCGACCCGGTCCCCTGGCGAGCCGGCCGGATGATGCCCCCTGTGTCCGAGGGTTGCTATGGGCTTCAACTGCCGTCAGCTTAGGGCGACACCGTAAGATTCCCTCCGTTTTCCTCGAAGGCGTGCCACTGGTCGGAGGACCGCCGCTGGTGCAGGAAACTGCGCTGCGGGCTGATTCCTCTGGAGGCTGCATGCGCATCGGAGACCCCGTCGATGTCTGCATCGTAGGGTGCGGCCCCGCGGGTGCCGTGCTGGGCGCCGCGCTCGTGCGCGACGGGGTGCGAGTCCTCGTCCTCGAGTCCGGCCCCCGATTTCCGTTCTCGGAGAGGCCCAAGGCTCAGCGCAACTACCTCCGCGGGGTGGATCCCTGGGAGGCGATGCCCGAGGCATTCTACGCCTCGTCAAGCCGGGGTCCAATCTACTACCGTCTGCAGGGCCGGCACGTGCGCGGTGTCGGCGGAACCTCGCTGCACTGGGGAGGCGATACCCCGCGCTTCCAAGCGAACGATTTCCGCCTCCGAAGTCTGTATGGGGTAGGCGACGACTGGCCGATCGGCTATGCGGAGCTCGAGCCCTACTACGTCCTGGCAGAAAGACAGCTGGGTGTCTCAGGCGGGGAAGATCCCTTCGCCTCCCCGCGGAGCGCCCCTTACCCGATGCCGCCGCACCCCCTCAACTATCTCGATCAAACGATCGTGCGGTCCGCCGCGAAGCTTGGCCTGCGCTTCTCTCCGGTCCCCCAGGCACGCAACTCGCAACCCTATCAGGGCAGAAGCCAGTGCCAAGGCTGCGGAACGTGTACCGTCTGCCCCGTCGGCGCGAAGGCGAGTGTAGACCTGACCCATGTGCCGCTGATCGACCAGTCGGACCACGGTCTGGTCGTGGAGAATGTGACGGTCCTTCGTCTGGAGACCGACGCCGGTGAACGGGTCCGGCGAGCGGTCTACGCCGGACTCGATCGGGTCGAGCACGCGGTGGACGCAGATGTGTTCGTGGTCGGAGCAGGCGCGATCGAGACCCCTCGGCTTCTGCTGCTTTCGACCTCGCGCAACTTTCCCGGGGGGCTCGCCAACCGCTCCAACCTGGTGGGGAAGCGGTTCATGGAGCATCTCGTGTGCGGGTTGGAAGGGACGGTGACCGAGCGCGCCTACGTCGAGCGAATCTCGTTCAACACGACGGCCTGCAACCAGTTCTGGGACACCCCTGCCCGGGCAGAGCGCTCCGGTTTTTCCATCCAGATTCCCACCGGGAACGGTCAAACACCCGGGTGGATGGCCGAGCGCAGCGAGGTGTGGGGAGACGAGCTCAGCCGCTCCATCCAGCGGGACTTCGGGCACGCCATTCGCCTCGAATCACCGATCGAGATTCTGCCGAACGACCGGAATCAGGTCGATCTCGATCCGGACCTCCGGGACTATTTCGGAAATCCCGCGCCGAGGATCTACGTCTCCAGCGGCCAATATGAGGACGATGGGATGAAGGCCGCGTGGGACATGCAGCGGAGGATTCTCGAGGCGCATGGGGCGAAGGCCGTGAGCCCCGGCGGGCGCGGTCCGGACCCGGGATTCTGGTCACATCAGAGCGGCACCTGCCGCATGGGGACCGATGCGACGGCGAGTGTAGTCGACCAGAACCTTCGCTGTCACGATGTCCCGAATCTCTACCTTCTGGGCAGCTCGGTCTTCGTCACGGTCGGCATGGCCAATCCGACCCTGACCATCGCCGCGCTCGCGCTACGCCTGGCGGACCACTTGCTTGCCAATCGCCATGGGGGGACGCCGTGAGGCGCCGAGCGTTTGTCGCTGGTCTGTTGACGGGTACCGCGGCGATCGCCGCCGGCCTGGTGCTGGGTTGGGACGACCTCAAGGCACGGTATCTGAGTAGCCGCTGGCTCCAGACGACCCGAGGTTGGCTCGAGGGAGTGGATCCCGCCACCGGCACGGGGCCACTGAGTCCCGATCTGGAGCGGCGGCTGTGGGCGCTGGCCGTCGTGCTGCTGCCGTCACGGGTCGAGCCCGAGGGTCAGTCCGCCGTCGAAGAGCATTTGCGATGGAGGGCGCTGGAGTCGCCCGGGTACCGGGCGGCCTTCTCGGAGGGACTGGCGCTACTGGACCAGGAAACCACGAACCGATTCCCCGAACAGGTCCGCTTCGGGGACCTGGCGCGGGAGCAGGCCAACCAGGTCCTCGGTTCCCTGCTTGCCGGCATCGACCCATACCCGCGCTACCGGCAGGTTCCTCGCGAGGTGCTGCTCTCGTACCTCGACCACGGACGACTCGAGCGCTTCCATTTCCGCAGACACGTCGTAAACGAAATCCTCCACGCGTACTACCAGTCGGGGGCCGGCTGGGCTCTCGTGGGGTACGAAGCCTATCCAGGGCGCTGCGGCGGCCCAGGGTTCTACAGTCGCCCCCCGAGGCCCACGGGAGCCTAGCGCTCCGAGCACGTATCGCCTGGCAGCGGCGCGCCGGTCGCTTCACATGCGCGGAGGCCTCCGATACATTTCGCCAGCTTCGCCCCCTCGTCCGATCACCCCGACTACCCGCGAGCTTCCCCGATGACCGTGCCGGAGCGGCTCCCGCCCGACCTGCTCGCTGGCCCATCCGGGGACCCGGGACGGACCATCGTGATCCGCCCGGCGACGGGCTGGGTCCCGCTTCGGCTCCGCGAGCTGTGGGAGTACCGGGAGCTGCTCTA